>CAYJOY010000342.1:896-2309 GCA_964371885.1 uncultured Lentimicrobiaceae bacterium
ACTCCTCGCCAATGCCACAGAATATAAAATCGGTGGTTTGTTCGGGTACAAAATCGAGTTTGGTTTGTGTCCCCTCCATATATCCATTACCCCAAAAACCGCCAGAACCAATGGCAATTTTCGATTGGTTTACGTTAAAATCGGCACCACGCGGGTCGTAAACCTTCCCTAAAAGGGTATCTACCCGTTGCTTTTGGTGCGCTTGCAATACATGATTGTAGCTGAGGTTTACTATAAATATTAAAACAAGGCCCCCAATATAAAGTGCAATGTTGCGTCTAATTTTCTCTTTTTTCCCTTTATGAATGAACAAAAATGCAATGAGCACGGTGGTAAGCAACGCAATGGCATATATTTCGTTAAGGTAAAGGGTAAATACAAAAATAAACGCTGCGGCTAGCCCCAACGATAAAATCCAGCCGGTGAGCCCCTCTCTGTAAAAGAGGATGATAAATGAGAAAAATACAAGTGCCGAGCCAGTGTCTTTTTGCAATAATACAATGAATATAGGGATGAAAATAATAGCAAAAGCGGTAACCCAAATGTACCTTTTCTCGAGATTCGTTTTCCCTTCGCTAAAGAATTTAGCAAGCATTAACGCAGTGGCAATTTTCATAAACTCGGCAGGCTGAATGCTAAACCCACCTATCTTAATCCATGCTTTAGCTCCCGATATTTCGTCGCCAATAAAAAGGACAGAGATCATGAGCAACAAGCAAAATAGGTATATGTAATTGGTAATATGGATAATAAATTTATGGTTGAAGATAAGTAGCAGGGTAGCCACCACACCCGATGCAATGATAAAAACACCTTGTCGTGTATAGTGGTTGTCGAGATTAAAGAAGGTGCCTGCCGCATCGGGTTGGTAGGCAGTAGAGAAAATGGTAGCCCACCCTATCATTACTAAAAGTACATAGTAAACCACTATTTGAAAGTCGACCCCTTTTTCTTTTCTTCCTGCTTCTTTAAACATACGTTATTCTATATTCATGTTTAACACTCGTTCTTCTAAATCTCCCCTTTTTACTTCACGATTGAGGTAAAATTCGGTAATTAATGAGGCAATGGGTCCCGCTACAGTAGCACCAAACCCTCCGTTTTCAACCAATACAAACACTACAATTTCGGGGTTTTCCTTAGGTGCAATAGAGGCGAATACTGAATGGTCTTCGCCGTGTGGGTTTTGTGCAGTTCCTGTCTTGGCTAACATCGCAATATCGGGAATGGCGCTCCAGCGGGCGGTCCCTTCTAATACAGCCATCTCCATCCCCTCTTGTATAATGTCGAAATGGGCTTCGTCGAAATAGCAATCTATCCGTTCAATAAATTCGGTGTTTAGATTTTCTTTAGTTCCAATAGCTTTCACCACGTGCGGTTTATAATAATAACCTTTATTGGCGATAATGGCCA
>CAYJOY010000343.1:0-2290 GCA_964371885.1 uncultured Lentimicrobiaceae bacterium
TGATAATTAAATGGTTAGCTCGTTTTAGGGTGAAGGGTGTCGAAGTCAGGAAAAAGAAGATCGCAGAAGAGATTGCGAAAGTCGTGTTGGAAGTCAAAAGGGGAAAAGATGCCAATATACCGCTCAAAGATGGGTAAAACAGAGATTTTTGTCCATATTAATTATTGTTATAAAATCGATGGGGAATTATGAGATGCCTCTAGATCAAGCTGATGGGGCTTCTACTCCACCACCCAATTACGAATAGTGCGGGTAGTACTATCAAAGTTAACCCCCACCTTTATCACTTTTTGGTCCTCTAATTGGAAAGGGGCGGCGTACGTTTTTTTGTTAATTTGGGCTAAAGCAACTTGGGCGGTGCAGTTGAGTTTGAACTCTAATAAGTAGAGGTACATAGGTGTGCGTATCAACATGTCAATACGTCCTGTGGCTGTTTTTGGCTCCACCTGCACATACTGACCTATTAACACGATGAAAATGTAAAAGATAGTTTGGTAGTGCCGTTCTGTTTTGTTGTTGAGATCGTAAGGGATACTGGCAAAAAAGGTCTGGAGACGGGTTAAAAAGGAGTCAATATCGCCTTTCTTTAAATCTCTTGCAAAATGAAATATGGAAAGTTTTTTATCGCTAACCACCCGAGGGAACAAGCGAGGGATTAACGATTTTACTAACCCTACGCGTACCTCTTCATTGGGGATTCCAATGGTATAGGCTTTCACATCCTTATCATACGATTTTATCGTAAGGTAGCCACTATGGTAAAACGTGGGTATTAAATTCAATGTGTCGGTAATGGGGGCATTAAAACTCTCCGTATCCAACTCCTCTCCCTCTAATTCATCTATATGTATATGTTGATTTTGAAGCAAATCTAACAAGAAAGTAGGGGTAGCACTTTCAAACCAATAGCTATCGTATCTTTGTGTGTACAACACTTTTATTAAACTAAACGGATTGTAAATGTCTGGGCAGATCTCCGAAAAATGATACCCATCATAAAGTCGTTTTAGGTGTACGCGCGCCTCTTCGTGGGTTTCCGCATTATTTTCTGCCAATAATGCAATATCTTCGATAAAGTTAGTAATCAGTTCCTCTTCGGTAATGCCACAAATAGCAGCAAACTGCGGCAACATACTAATGTTAAGCAGATGGTTTAACTCGCTAAAAATACTCAACTGACTAAATTTGGTGATTCCTGTAATGAATAGGAATCGCATGTATTTCCCTTGGAATTTCAATGGACTAAACAAATTGCGAAGCACTTGTTGAATGGCCTTCCTCTCTTTATCATCGTGGAGTACCCCTAACAATGGCGCATCGTACTCATCTATTAACACCACCACTTTAGCATTGGGACCAGATTGCTCAGCGGCGCGGCTAATAACTCCTGCTAAACGGTCCCCAAAAGTTTCTTCAGTGGTTACAGCTCCGTATAATTTCTCGAACCCTGACAATAAATTATTTACAGTTGATTTAAATTCGCCAACCTCAGTAGATTTCGATCTACTCAAATCAATATGCAACACGGGATGTTTTGTCCACTTCTTTTCTGACTGCTCTTCCAGTTGCTCCATGGCTAACCCTTTAAAGAGTTCATTTTTCCCTTCAAAGTAGGCTTTTAATGTGGAAACTAATAGACTCTTTCCAAAGCGGCGGGGACGGCTTAGAAAGGCGGCTTCGCCACTTTGTGTTAATTTATGTATTAATTCTGTCTTGTCTACGTAGGCGTAGCCAGAAGTGATAAGTTTTTCAAAATCCTGAACCCCAATGGGGTATCTGCGTATGGGTGTGGTCATAGTATTGGGGTTTAGAGGGTGCAAAGATAGGTTTTTTTTTAATTAGTTGAAAGTTGGAAAGTTAAAAGTTGAAGGTTAGTACCAATCAATATCATGGCGTGCCTCTCTCTCTTTTAAAAACGTCATGGCTTTCAGTATGGTGACGTTATCTCCAAAAAATACACTATCTTCGCGGGTTGAAAAAATTATTAATATAATATATGAGAAGATGAATATAAAGCAACTTTTTTTCACCCTACTGCTGCTACTGTGCAGCACCGCCACCATGGCACAAACAACTGAAACACAATACCTCGACACCAACGGGGTGCTGCAAGATGTGGTGGCTACTGAAATTACAAGTAGTAGTACAACCTTGTCATCAGGTTGGTATGTGGTAAACGGCCATGTAACCATTAGTGACGATATATCCATTACGAATGATGCACATGTGCGCATCATCTTAGCTAATGGTGCTTCCCTTACCGCCCCGAACATTTACGTAAACGGAGATG
>CAYJOY010000344.1:0-2289 GCA_964371885.1 uncultured Lentimicrobiaceae bacterium
ATGTTCAATATCCGATATAACTTCCAGGAGATAGCTTCCTGGAACCGAAATGAAATGACCTATTTTGTGCTGAATCTCCCGCTTCTTCCTCCAAGTTTTCAATATTTTCCCCTCCGCACTCCATAAATTTACCGTTATTTCTTGCGCCTCGGGGAATAACACTTCCAAAACAAAATGACCATCGGTTGGATTAGGATAGAGGAGGTAATTGGGCGCGTTATTTGCAAGCAATTCGCTGTTTCCCATCTCTTTTATCCCCTCGTTTGCGAACCCCTCGTTTGCGAACCCCTCGTTTGCGAACCCCTCGCCATTTATATTGTCTACTTTTAGTCTACTTTCTGTTATTTTTCCATCATTTCCATTGTTGCCTGTGTTTACCATTTCCAATTTTTCGTTTTGCAATGGGAGCGAATCTAACTCCAAAAGGGTAAAGCAGTATACATCGTATCCATTACCGTCGCTATCCCATACTATATCACGATATTGTATGGTTGTATCGTTTATAATACTCGGATAGTAGAGGTTAATATTGGAAAGGGGGTAATTTCCTGTTCCACTTCTATCTATTAGCAAGCCGTAAGTGGTAGTCGAATCTTGAAATTGTGGGTGGTTTAGTTGTAGAAAAGTAACATATTCTTCGGTACTCTCTTTGGTTACTTGCACTTGTATATCTCCCACGGTTAGGTGTGTTTCTCCATTTTGAAGATAAAGCGGGGTAGGGGTTTCCAAGCCATTCTCCGTTATTCCCATCATGATAAAATCGCCGTTTTGCAACGAAAGGGGTTGTTGTTGGTTGCTATTGGCGGGCGTTCCTAAACCCACCGTTATCTTTTTATCGGCAAAATAGCTCTGTTTCTGGTGTAACCCTAAAGCGTCGTCTCTACCTATTCCTGCAATGCAATGCGAGTAATTTGGTGAGGTGTCGTAATTCCAAATAGATGCTCCGTCGCTTCGCAAGTAATTCATTTCTTTGAGTGTAACCCCGTATTTAACTGCCAAATAAGAGACCCATTTTGCTATTGCTGTATCTTGCAGTTTAGTATCGAAGTAGAGCACTTCGGCCAACTTTCCTTTCAGAAACAGCGAGTCGGCTCCCCCTATTTTAAATACCGACGCAGGGGAGGCGAAGTTTTCATCCCATAATTGCGAAAGGTAATGTACAATCCCAATTGTCTGATTATTGTTTCTATACGAAAATATATCCTCTTTTTTCAATATCTTTTGCGAGGTTAAGCCCACGCGCGCCGAATCGTTTCCCAAACTCCAAAGCCCATTCTCGCGCACCGAATCGCAAATTTCGTATACCATAATCACTTCACCACCTCGGGTAAAGAGCGTGTTCAACGAAAGCGAAAAATAATAGCCGCTATCTAACATAAAACAGGGGTTAAAATTGAAACCATTGAAACTGTGAGGGATACTGTCGAGCGAAAAAGTGGCGTCATTTTCTTCTCCCGACTTATCTTCCCAAAAATTTTCACCAATAAAAGCACTGTCTGCTTGCAACCAAACGGAGGGTTGAGGTAAATTTTGTTGAGCAACTAGGGTGCTGCCCGTAAAAATGGATACTAAAAGTAATAAAAATCTCTTCATAAGGCATTCTGTTTTCGCTGGCGAATTTACACCTTTTTTTGAATAAATAGCAGGGGGTAAAGTAGATTTAACATTTTTTAAGATTTGTGATTTTTAGGTAACAAGAATGGCTTTTTTGCGTCTCCATTATGGCTAGCTACCCTATTTCGTAACGCTCTTTTTTATTCTTTTTCTTTTATACAATATATATATAAAGAGCATTATGAAAATGGACACAAAATGAGAAAAATCTACGCAATATCTCCTCTCAAATCTGAGCAAAGCCATTTTTAGAGTCCCCTTAAGAGAATAAAAACGGAGTATGGGTGAAAAAAGAGAAGAAAAAGGGTAGGAATAGCGATCATAAAATAGGGCTATTTGCGCCGAAAATGCAAAAATATTCCAAAATCCTCCGAAATGGGCTCCAAAATGGCGACGAAAAATGGGGAAAAACAGAGAAAAAATCAATAAAAACGACTAGTTTTCAATAAAAAATAAAAAATATTTCTCTAATTGATAGAAAGTTAGAGAAAAAATGCAAAAAAAGTTGCTAATATGACGAATCGTAATGTATTTGTTGTATTTTTGCAGTCCCAAACAACACGGCAACGCCGGCGCCGCGGAGAGAGAGAAAATGAGGAGATGAGCGACGAAATTTGGGGTTAGTTCTTTGAAGAAATGGAATGATGTAGCAAATAAACAACTCGAAAATTTTTT
>CAYJOY010000345.1:0-2279 GCA_964371885.1 uncultured Lentimicrobiaceae bacterium
CCAATAGCTATTTGCTATCATTTAATAGCAACTATGTTGGCGGGGTTAATCCTAATGAAATGATAGTAGTATTCGGCACTCCAATAGGAGAACTTCCTGAAATAGAACGCTCTGGATATACTTTTGAAGGATGGTATTTAGGAGAAGACGAAATTACCGAAACCTCTATTTGGGAATTTGCTTTTCATCAAACTGCTATAGCAAAATGGAATGTCGTTTCATCCATTCATGAGCATAGCTACACTTTAAATATCTACCCAAATCCTACTACAAACAATGTAACCATTGATGGGGTAGAGGTGGCGCAAGTAGAAGTATACGATAATAATGGAAAACTCATAACAAAAGTGCTCCGCTCGCAAACTGTAACCTTCACAAATTGTCTTCCTGGTGTATACCACCTCCGCATCACTAACCAGCAAGGGGCAGTGATGGTGCAAAAGGTGATAAAGAAGTAGTTGTTAATCTCTACAGAAAATAAATGTAGGGGACTTCTAAAAATTGCTTTGCCCAGATTTGAGATGAGATATTGAGTATATTTTTCTCATTTTTTGAAGAGCATAGCCTGCTATGTGATGATAAAAATGGGGAAAATATGCCAATATATCGCGCAAAGATGGGTAAAACAGAGTTTTTTGTCCATATTAACCCAACTTTCCCAAAACAAAGAAAATCAAAAACTTATGAACAATTTTAAAAAAGATATAAACATGTAAGCACTTGTTTATAAGCGAAGTATGTTTTTTGACAAAATTGACACAAAACGCTTCTTTTGTAAGTGCTTGATTTTCAGAAGTTAATTTTCGGAAAGGTCGCTTTGTAGTACACACAGGTTAAAAATATTTGTGTTACTTTCGCGCGCAAAATCAACTGTTTACGCATGCATTTTATATCACAAGAACGAATCAACCCAAAGACTGGCCAGCCTGGTCGCTACTATCGCATCAAGGAGTCGTACCGCGATGTGTTGGGAAGAGTGCATTCCTATGTGCTGCTGAACGTAGGTTTCTTGGAGGGTTTCGCGCCAAGAGAGATTGGCGACATTGGTCGTGGGCTTACCTATCTCTCGAAAAATGGAGAGGGAAACGATCTTTTTGGAAATCCACTAGAGAAGTTCAACCCTAAAGTTCGTGCCTATATTGCGAAATTCTGGGATATGATCTTAGATAACGGACGTATTGATGTAGCAAAGAGCAGTTTAGTAAAGGTAGAAGAGAAGGCAAAAAACATGGTCGACCTCGACACTGTAGAGCACACCGATGCCCGCGATATAGGTGCTGAGAGCCTTTGTTTGCAAGCTTTACGCCAGCTGAAGCTCGATAAATTATTACAGGAAAAGGGTTGGAGTGAAAAGAAGATTGACACAGCCCTCGCTCACCTGATTGTTCGTACGGTCTATTCTCCGTCAGAGCATAAATCACTACAAATCATGGAGGACAATTCTGCTGTTAATGAGTTGGTTAACAATGATTACTCAGCGGAGCTTCCAAGCAAAAGAGCTATTTACGAGGTCGCACCTGCATTATATAAACTGAAAGAGGATATAGAGAAGCATCTTTGCAATGTAACCGATAACTTGTTTAACCTTACGAATAAAATTATGATTTTCGACCTTACTAACTTCTTCTTTGAAGGTAGAAAAGAGGGGAGCATTAAAGCTAAGTTTGGTCGAAGCAAGGAGAAACGCACTGATTGCAAATTGGTTGTGTTGGCACTATGTGTTAACAGTGACGGCTTTATTCGTTATTCTTCTATTTTGGAGGGGAACACTGCTGACCCTAAATCATTGCCTCACATGATTGATAATTTAGTGGCAAAAAATCCTGTAAGACCCCATCCTAACGAAAAGGTTCTAGTCGTGTTAGACGCTGGCATTGCAACAGAAGAGAACTTAGAATTGATCAAAGAAAAGGGGTACAATTATTTATGTGTATCTCGTACGAGACTGAAAAACTACGAATATAATCCAGAGAAGCAGACAGTTATCGTTCAAGACTGCAAAAAGCAGGAGATTCAATTACGCGAAGTGCACCAAGGAGAGACGGGAGACTATTACCTCGAAATCACCTCCCCATCTAAAGCTATTAAGGAACAATCTATGAATGCGCAATTTCAATATCGCTTTGAGGAAGAATTGAAAAAAGCGAAAGCGTCACTAAGTAAAAAAGGGGGAATAAAGAAGTACGATCGCGTGGTGGAGCGAATAGGAAGGGCAAAGGAGCGATACGCTTCTATTGCTCAACATTACGAAATAACATATAGCCGAAGCGAGGAAAATC
>CAYJOY010000346.1:0-301 GCA_964371885.1 uncultured Lentimicrobiaceae bacterium
TATGGGGCAATCCGTTTAGACAACGCAAATGGTTCCTATATCACTAAAAGTGTTTTTGCGTATGGTGGTGGCATTAAAATTAGCAACTCCGAAAATGTGGTAATTAGCCACTGTGAATTTAGCGACAATCAGGCGGAAGGAAACAGTGGTACTATTTCCTTTTTTCAGAGCAGTCCTATTATTTCCCACTGCTATTTTTCCTACAATGTAAGCGCAGCTATCACTTCTGCACTAAATGCGTTGTCTTCTCCTGAAATCGCTTACTGCGAATTTTATTACAACAACACTGGCAACACCAATG
>CAYJOY010000346.1:311-2276 GCA_964371885.1 uncultured Lentimicrobiaceae bacterium
TTCCACAAATCAATTTAGGGCAAAGTGCAGAGGCTCCCATTATTATTAGAAACAACTATCTGGAAGGAGACGAAGATTTAGATATGGTAGGCGGCATCTCTATTTTTCATCTTTACGATTCGGAGGTTCATGTCATTATCGACTCCAACATTATTACTAACCACAGATATGGAATTAATATGCAAGGCAATCAAATTAGCTACGAAATAAAAAATAATACATTAACAAACAACAACTTAGAAACAAACCCCAACAACGGTGGCAGCGGCATTACTTTTTATGGCAGCAATAACACAGGAACTGTAACTAACAATGTTGTTTCTGGAAATTTATGGGGCATTACCATTTTAGGAGAGGCAACCCCTAACCTTGGCGACATGAGCAACGGAAGCGGCGGCAACGAAATTTACAACAACGGAAACAGTGGACAAACTTACAATCTATATAACAACACTGTCAACAATGTGCTGGCACAAGGCAACTATTGGGGTACTATGAACGTAGATTCAGTAGAGATGGGGATTTTTCACCAGACAGACCTCGAAACATTGGGTTTTGTAGATTACCTACCACTATACGACCCCAATGCCAATAGTGGTATTTTCAACTCCAGCATCGAATTTTGTATCTACCCTAATCCCGCCACCGATTACATTCAAATTAACAGTGAAAATGGTCTCTATTCAGCACAAATTTTTGGAATTGATGGAACACTGATAAGCCAACACAGTATCAATAAAACAGACTACAGTATCAATATTACAACACTCAAATCGGGTATTTATATCGTAGAGGTTCGCGATTTGAATGGAAGAGTTGGTAGCATGAAAGTGGTTGTTAAGTAGTATTAGCTTAGATTATTGAGTATAAATTCTCATTTCCACCTCTAGTTAGGATAACAGATATTGGTATTGAAAATAAATAATGGTAAAATTTAGTAAAAATTCTGAATGTAAGACAAATAGAGAAAGAACCTTCCCTCTACCAATATTTTTTCTAAAAAAAAATTAAAAAAGGGTTGTGGTTCTAATAAAAAGTATATTTTTGCAATCTTAAAATAGATTTTTTAAATTAAATATAGATATTATGAAAAAGTTGTTATTAATCGCCATGCTTTCTATCTTTTCGACGTACATTTTTGCGCAAGATGAAGGCAGTACAATGGAACAACCTGAACGTACACCACTCGAAACGCCTTGGGAACAAGATAGAATAGGTGAATTTACGGATCCTGTTAAATATGTATATCAAAATCAAGCGAATGTAATGTATTACACTACGGTTTGGAGAATTATTGATTTACGCGAAAAGAGAAATCACCCGCTATATTTCCCTATTTCTACAAGAGGTACGTGGAGAAGTATGGCACAAGTTATTTTCGATGCTATTGACCGTACTAATCCTGATAGATCTAATACACTTAATGTGTATGATGATGAGTTCTGCGTAAAAGCAAAATCGCAACAAGAGATCGAAAGTGCACTTGTAGAATATTCAACGACCGACATTATCGACCCAGAAACCCAAGAAATCATTGGTTCGCAAGATGTCATTAATGAATTTGCCGCCTCTAATATTATGTATTATTATACCAAAGAGGTGTGGTTTTTCGACAATAAAAGATCGGCCATTGAGGTTCGTATCCTCCAAATTCAACCTATTATTGAATACGTAAGAGAATTGAACACAGCTTACGATGAATCGGCTGACGATGGAGATGACGTAGAAGCTGAAAAATCACGTCGTCGTGTTGGATATATTGTTTGGGATGAACTTCGCCCTTACTTAGCAGAACAAGAAATGTTTAATCCTAAAAATAGTGCCACACGCCTCTCTTTTGATGATGGACTTACTTGGAAAAGATTATTCTCTAGCTTTGTTATTGCTGAAGGAAATACCTATAGCGACCGCGAAATACAAACGTATGTAAAAAATGCTCGCGACCAACGCCTTGAATCTGAAAAA
>CAYJOY010000347.1:0-591 GCA_964371885.1 uncultured Lentimicrobiaceae bacterium
TCTAAACGAATTACCTAGGAGTATTATTTAGACGCTCTTTATTGATAAAATATTTAAGTTTGCAGCCATTAAAAGCAGTAATAACCAACCGAAATATTTTATTAAAAACATATACCTTTTCCAATAATATAATTTAATTTTTTTGCCTTATGAAAAGAGTTCTACTTTTTTTCTGTATGCTCGTTTTTACAGTGATACAGAGTTTTTCACAAACCGACGCTAGCACCCCTATGGTGCAAAACTCAACCGATTGTAATCAACCTTACGATGTTAATTTTGAGGATGTTACCGCTCAATCCGTGACAATTTCATGGAGTGCCGTTGATGGCGTAGAGAGCTACATCGTATCTTGGAGCGTGGCTGGTAGCAATAACTGGAACACACTTCCTAGTGTGGCTGCCACCTCTACTGTACTCTCCAGCTTACCCGAGGGGGCTATCATTTCAGTTCGCGTAAAAAGCGACTGTCATTATACCTACGAGCCTTGGATTAGTGAAAACATGGTGCAACTTACCTGCTCACCCATCGCGCAATTTCCGTACGTATATGGATTTGAAGAAGATTGGAATTATGTAGAAAACGTGAACGGTT
>CAYJOY010000347.1:601-2273 GCA_964371885.1 uncultured Lentimicrobiaceae bacterium
ATTGGACCTACTGCAAGTAATTATATGTGACGCCAAAGTTCGAATGAATGGACAGAGGGGATGACGCATAGTGGTAGCCATGGCTTAGAACTAATGCATGCCAATTACGATGCTTATCAAAATCCAATAGCTTACTATTTCTTTTCCCCTACGTTAACATTAACGGGAAGCGAAAGTGTTTCAGTTTGGGCACGTGGTGGCGGCGAAAATGTAAATATTACCAACGACTCATTGGTAGTAGTGTTGTATAATGCAGATGTTTATGGGAACACTTTACAAGAACTATCTCAAGATAACGTGGCAGGCTATACCACACGAGTGTACGCCACGCCACTACCAATTTATAATGGAGAATGGCAATACTACGAAATTTCATTAGAAGCATTTACCGGTAATTACCGCATTGGTTTTATGGGTGGCGGTATGGAGCAGTTTATCGTCATTGATGATTTTACCGTTTTTACTTCTAATACATGTCCTAGTATTGCCAATTTTCAAACACAAGCGGTAATGCCCGAATCGGTAACCCTTTCTTGGGGCGGCACCAGCTTTTCAGGTACTAATTGGCAAATAGCCTACGGTTTGGCCCCAGGCACTGGTGGCCCGTTAGATCCAGAAACTGCTACCATGATTGAGGTGCTCCCTCATGAGGAGACCCCCAATACGGGCAACTATACTATAACAGGATTATCACCCGCCACCTACTACCGTTTCTATGTACGCCAACAGTGCGAAGAGGGCAATGGCGCTTGGTCATCCGAACTTTCTGTAAGAACCCCCAATCCGCCTGCAACCCTTCCGTATAGTACCGATTTTGAAGATTACGATGAGAACATCGCGTGGCGATTATCCAGCGAAGGAGCTACTAATTTCTGGGTTACTGGTCAATTGTATCAAGGAAGCATCACGGGCGGAGCCTTGTTTGTAACGCACGATTGGACCAATCCCTCTTACAATATAGAGGCTTCGTCGACCGCAACCGCTAGCAGAAGTTTTGTTTTTAATGAAAACGAAGGGGGATATATATTATCTTTCGACGCGGAAATAGGGGGAGAATCTACTTACGATTATCTAAAAGTGTTCCTTACCCCTTCTCATATTCAACTCAATGGAGCCGCTAACATTACCCAACCATTTGCCGATATTGAATACGCAGAGCATGTTTTGTATATAGATGACAATCCAAAGATTCATCACAATTTAACAGGAGGCCTCACCCATTTTGAGTTTTATATTC
Source organism: uncultured Lentimicrobiaceae bacterium (assembly GCA_964371885.1). Lineage (GTDB taxonomy): Bacteria > Bacteroidota > Bacteroidia > Bacteroidales > WCHB1-69 > CAYJOY01. Next base: position 1,839 of record CAYJOY010000347.1, read on the forward strand.
CTAACCAAGGCAACAGTACCAAAAATTTAGTATTGGCTTGGATCAATGATAATAGTATAGGGACGCAACCTGCCGCCATTATCGATAATGTTACCATAACCCCTCTTGTATGTGAACCATTGACCAATATTGTGGTAGAAGAAGTTTCTGATACTACCGCAAGTATTCGCTGGGATTATGGCGATGACTGGGGACAAGGGGCACAAGTGCGCCTAGGAGTAGATGGCGATATTATAGATTATGGCGATGATTTCTATACCGTTGAAAATTTAGAGCCAGGCACCACCTATACCTTGTATGTACGTCACTATTGTAATGAGAATTTTTTCTCTCCATGGAGTTCTATCACTTTCACCACTACAGGAGTTCCTCCTGTATGCGAACCATTAACCAATATTGTGGTAGAAGAAATTTCGGATACTACCGCAAGCATTC
>CAYJOY010000348.1:0-2271 GCA_964371885.1 uncultured Lentimicrobiaceae bacterium
TATTTTCGTTCTTGTTTTTGGTGACGAAACCAAATGGTGGCAAGAAGTGCAGAAAGCAAAATAACACAACTAAGAGTAGATAGAGCAAACAACATAAAGAATCCTTATAGTTAAGAGGGGAGGTGATCTTTTATGAGAGGGTAGGCATCTTTGAAGAAATTTTGCATAGTTTGTATTTCTTGTTCCTTATCATCCGTGGTAATACTGATTCTGATAAATGCGGCATCTTTTCTGCTATGCTTGAAAACTCCTAAAAATTCAGCAATTTTCATGTCTAAATCATCGGTGACGATTTCACCGCGTACTTGATACCAGTAGTAAAAAGTTGTACTTTCTCCATCTTTAGATAACACGGCTCGTACAAGATGGATTCCGTTATCATCGGCTTGCATATTAATGTCTTCCAAACTTTTAAATTCCCAACCTCCTCCCGGTAGGCAGTTTTTTGGAGAGTGGATGGGGCCGGCAGACGCAGAACCGTCGTGATAGCCTATATAAAGGGTGATAGGGATATTTTGAGCATTGAGATAGGTGCGCATTAAATAATCACTGGGACGTAAGGAATTGAGTGTTGCTTGATCAAAAACACTGTCACGTACGGTATGCCATGAGCCTATTTGTTGTGGAAGTGTGTGAAGGGGTTGTATCGTCGGCACTGTCAAGGCTTTTGGGGAATGCACAAGGTATGCCCCACTTCCCAAAAGTAGAATAATTAATAAAAATAATATCTTATTTCGCATTGTGGTCTCTTTTGCGTTTGAAAGGGATACTTGATAAAATCCAACCGGTTATGGCGGTTAGAACGAGGGCAACAAAGAAAACGACAAAGCCCGCAAAGTCGTGGAAAAAACCTTCTGCAGCACTTGCACCAAAGTGACGAGCCAAAACTCCGGTTATAAAAACTCTGGCAATATTGGTGAGTACGGCAATAGGAATAGTTGCTATGATAAGCACAGCTTTACGCCATGCTCCGTCTAACATGACAAAGGCATAGGTTGTACCCAAAGCAATAAGACTTACTAAGGAGCGCATACCACTGCACGCTTCCACTACTTCCAAGGAAACGTTAGGTAAGATAATAACGTTACCTTCTCGAAGTACGGGAAGCCCACAAGCTTGCATGCCTTCTGTTGCAATGAGGCTTACCAAGTAACGTAGGGGTAAGGCTATGGCGTCATAAAGGGTTACCGGTATGGGAATCATAAAAAATAAAAAGGCTATGGGTAAAAGCAGGTGATAGAAAATCTGCGTACCGAAAAAGCTTAAAACAAGGCCGGCCAATATAAAAATCATGGATGCACGGCTTGTGAAAAGTTCATGGACGGTAATGCCAAAGCCGAGAACAAAAACTCCAAGAAGAATAAGAGCAAGCCCCAAGAAATTCGTTTTGACAGGTAAATCTTTTATGGATGGCCAAGCTTTATAGGCAAACCATGCGGAAATAAATGGAATAATAAAACCATGAGAAGAGTTTGGATCAGCATCCCAGTCGTTTATCATACGAGGAACGATAGGGTAGTAAATTCCTATAAGAGCGGCTACAATAAGTATCCAAGCAAAGGGATATTTTTTTAAAGTATCTTTAATGGTCATAGAATATTCCATTGGTTTAAACGTGAAATACCACCGCGGATAAGGCGAGTGAGTTTATTATTTGTCCGCCTTTCTTCTGTGTATAGACACGTGGCAAGTGGGGTTTGATAGCGAAAATTTTTGCCTTCGCCCGTGGTAAGTGCTCCGAACCTTCTAAAACGAAAACACCCGTAATTATCTACTCCTTGAGGTACAGAATCGGCTTTTGCCGAAGCGATGGTTGTTCCCGTGTAATATTTCGATGCAGTTGTAAAAGTCATATCACAGTAGCCTCCTCCGGGCCAACAAAGCCAAGGGACTTGCTTTTGTAACTGTGTTGAAAGGATACGCGAAATTTCTCCAAGCTCATAATCGACTCTTAGTTGAAATGCGTCGTTACTTTCAAAATATCCTTGATTATATTCTTTTTGTAGCTCGTTTGCAAGTGTTTCTAGAGTTTCTTTCCAGTTTGGTCTTGTGAAAAAGTCTTTTCCTTCTTTTGCTACGTGTTCCCGTAAGATTTTTGCTACGTTTTCATCAGGGAAATACCGAGGATTTGCCATGGCTTTTTGGTGTTCATAAACCGGTTCTCCCCAATAGTCAGGGTTTTCCGGGGGCTGGTTATATTTCCACTTGTTAGACGGATCGGCATTCCAATCCATCCAATGATAATCGTCGTTTGGGTGACGAAAATCGATA
>CAYJOY010000349.1:0-2269 GCA_964371885.1 uncultured Lentimicrobiaceae bacterium
GCCCTCATTATTACCAAAGCCGATGGCGATAATAGAGCGAAAGCAACAGCGGCGCAAGCACTTTACCAATCGGCATTAAGATTATTTCCGCTCATGGAAAATAGGTGGGTGCCACCCGTAGATTGTTGCTCTGCTGTCGATAATTTTAATATTGAACACGTGTGGGGCATAGTCGACCGTTTCGAAAAACATACTAAGGATAATAATAGTTTCTTTCAACAACGATCTGAACAACTAGTGAAAATATTTTTTGATGTGATAGATGCTACCTTAAAAGAGAATTTCTATAACGATCTCTCTATTCATCAAAAAATAGAAGAATTGTTACCTAAAATCCGAAGTCATCAAATTACACCATACCAAGCTGCGGAGTCCATTATCCGACATTGAACTATAGGTAATTTTGGGAAAACATAGTTGTAGACGCTACTAAAAATGATAGTGCAGGCTAACAGTGCATAAAATACAGAGATGTAATTTGGGTTTAGACAAAAAAAATAAGAGAGCTGCGAACAACTCTCTTATTTTGGTGTTTGAGCTGGGGCTCGAACCCAGGACCCCATCCTTAAAAGGGATGTGCTCTACCTGCTGAGCTACTCAAACAAACCTTGTTTTGTTATGAGGCTGCAAATATACAATAAAAAACGTAATGAACCACTTTTTCGTGTTTTTTTTATTGTATTGATTTTCAGATTGTTGAATTTTTTTCTGTGATAATTTCGATAGAACAGGGAAAAATATGGAAGTTTTTTTGGTTTTTTTTACATTCTTTGCACTAAAATACAACCTAAATTGAGCGTATTTTATTAGCTATTTATGGTATGTTTTGACAGTAGGTAATAGGTTTGTTTTTCTTTATACGTTTTTAATATACGAAAGTCATTATTCAATGTTTCTCACGCAGCGCACGTAGTTATACACATACCGTACATCGCCTTGTGGCCCGAAATATTCGGGGTAATCGTTTCTATTTCCACTTTTGGGGTCGCTTCTTTGACAGCCTGCACCATGGACATCGAGTAGGGTGCCGTGCATCATTCCCAACCCTTCACCAAAGGCTATGTAGCAAGCAAAAGCCTCAGGGGTTATCCCATCTAGGTGAACGGTAGAACTCCAAAAATGGGGGAAATGGCCACTATTGCCTTCGGGATCGAGGATTTCAGTAGTAGAAAAGAGCGGAGATATGGCGGCAGATTGTGTAGTTTGAGGGGAGCGGCTATAGTCGACAATGCTCTGTAATTCCTTAATATTGGGAAGTCGCCAATCGTTATGGCCTCCCGTAGTGTTTTCTTCAGCATAGAGGAGTGCCTCTTGCCAATCGCGTGCAATGCCATCATCGGCTGTTTGCCACATAAGCCCAGTGGCTAAGTCGCTAATGGTTCCGTCGCCGTTGTCTATCAGATTATTTTTCCCATATTGGGTGTTGCCGCGCACTAGCCTTACATACATTCTATAGTCGTCGTCTCCAATGGGGTCATATTTCGGATACCCTTTAATTCTTCCATCCACAAAATTTACGCCAAATACCGTCTCGTCGTTCATCATGGTTCGTCCTACGTATTCGGTGGCACTCCATGTTTGCGCATCAATAATGCGTTCTCCTGCACTCACATCGCCAAATGGTTGATTAAAATATTGCGTGTTAATAAAAAGTATATTCTCGTTAGCTGTGCATTTTCCTGTAAAAAGGATTAAAGAGTACAACTCTTTAATAGTGGGAACCCGCCAGTCGTTGTATTCTCCCAAATTAGAGTTCGAAGCTTTTGAAAAAGCTTCTGCGAATGTCATTTTACTCCCCATATCTTTTTCCCACATTAAACCTGTAACATTATCGGTAATAGTGCCATCGCCATTATCGGTATACGAAGGCTGGGCTCCGTTGTATTGTGCATCTTGTCCATAAAAAGGGTTTCCCTCTAAAGGAGGCGCAACTACCTGGTTGTTGTTGTAGCAGTCGCTCACGCCAGTATCTACCACTTTGTAGCTGAGTTGCGCAGTGTTGCCATTGTTTTCATTAGGATTAACAGGTTCAGGATCTTCTTTGCAAGCAACCAATGCGAGCACCAGAATTACTATAGACGTTATTTTATATTTCTTTCTCATAATATAAATTGTACAAATAAAAAAAGCTGCCATTTGGCAGCTTTTTTGCGTATATAATAGACTATTCGTCTTCTTTTGCTTCTTCTTCGTATTTTTTGATGATTTCGCTTTGTACATCGGCAGGAACTGCTTGGTATTCTGCAAATTTCATTCCATAAGAAGCTCT
>CAYJOY010000350.1:0-2262 GCA_964371885.1 uncultured Lentimicrobiaceae bacterium
ATGGTCACAGGATTTTAAGTCCTGCGTGTCTACCAATTCCACCACCAAGGCATTTCAATGAACTCTCTCTCGTTTTGAGGGTGCAAAGATATAACTTTTTTGTTTACGTTCGGCATTTTTTGTAAAAAAAATATTTTTTTTATATCTGTCTGGCTTTCAATAGAAAGCAAGTGCTTTTTACTCCCTTAGTAGGCAACTTCGTATGCGTTGTTCGAAAATTCTAGTCTTAATTTCTTAATTTTATTCAAAATACTTGCATCAAATAGGTAATCGTTAACCTTAATAATGAGCCCTCCAATGATGTTTGGATCTACTTTTTCGTATATAATAAAGGTAGCATTATTTTTTGTTTCTAATACTTCTACTAATAATTTTCGTAAATCTTCTGATAGTGGAGTTGCAGAAGTAATGGTAGCCTCTCTAATGTTATTTTCTTGATAATATATTTGTAGAAAAGCATCGTAAATATCTAACAACTCAGGTTCGCGCCTTTTCATGATAATAAGATATAGAAAATCGAAAGTGATTTTATGGATATGTTCTTTAAAAATGGCCGAAAAAATCTCTTTCTTTTTGGCATTAATACATATAGGACTTTCAATAATTCTTCTTAGGTCAATATTCTCTAGGAATACCTTTTTTAATATCAAAATATCTGTATAAATATCTTTTACACAGTTAGTTTCAGCTGCATAGTTGTATAGTGCAGAGGCATAACGTGAAGCTAATTTTTTATTTTTCATATTTATATTTTAAAGAAGCGCAAATATAGTACATTTTTTTGATTAAAATCGTTAATTTTGCCACCTCAAAATCCATATATTAACATCTATACCCTTTTGCATGCGAAACGTTAGAAAACAACGAGTTACGAATACTAGAAACGTTGTAAAAAATACTCAGGCAACAAAATCTCCTCCTAAAAGAAAGGTGCCAACAAAGAAGAAAACGTCGAAAAAAAGTTTTTTCTCATTTTTTTCTTTCCTTAAGAGCGAACGAACCGTCCAAGTGATTGGGGTGCTGTTATTGTGTTTCTCAACGTTGCTTTTCGTTTCTATCCTCTCCTCATACTTCTATTATAACAGCGACCATTTACATGTAATCAATCCAGAACTTGAACCCAAACCAAAAAACTGGTTAGGTTCTATGGGGGCACATTTAGCCTACTTTTTTATTAAATATACGTTCGGAATTTTCGCAATAGCCATACCGTTCCTCATCTTTTTATATGCATTTAGGATTACCTTTAAAAAAGTATTATTGCCACTATTTTCAACAACAGTTACAACTGTAATATCTATGGCATGGCTCTCTGTTACTTTAGGTGCCATTTTAAGGGGTAAACATTACGATTTTTCTGGCGAATTTGGGAATTATCTTTCCAATATATTATTAGAATCAACGAAAGGGTGGGGAACTACACTTATTCTGCTATTTCTCCTCATTCTTATCCTTATTCTATTTTATAATGTTTCGCCCATAAAAGTATATGATAGTGTATCTAAAATAAATTTACCATCTATTCCATGGCATCAGTTAAAACGAATTATCCCCAAAAAAGAGAGCGTTAAAAAACCGAAAAGAGAGAAAAAAGCAGAACTTGATGTGCAAATAACGGAAGAGATGGAAGATTTGTACTCGAGCACTCATAATGTTTTTACTAACGATATTAATCAGCATGTTGATGATTTAACAGATAATGAGCTTATTATTCCGGAACATTCTACAATATTAACTATTAATAACGAAGAAGAGCACTTTCCTTTGGAAGTAATAGATGATGAACAATCGGAAGAGGAATTGATGGTAGATGAATTGCAAGTAGAGGATAACGCAGCAGTTCAGGAGGAGGAACTGGGTAGCGATGAGGTTCAGTTAGAGCCTTACGACCCGCGTGCCGATCTGTCGATGTATCAGTTTCCCAATATAGAGTTGATGGATGATTATGGTGGAAAGGATGGAATAAAGCACATGGATAGAGCCGAGTTGAATGAGAATTCGGAGAAGATACGCCGCACTTTAGAGAATTTTGGCATTTTGATAAAACATATATCTGCCACTATTGGCCCTACTGTTACCTTGTATGAGATAGTGCCCGCTGACGGCGTGCGTATTTCTAAAATTAAAAATTTAGAAGATGACATTGCTTTGAGTTTGGCAGCGTTAGGAATTAGGATTATTGCCCCGATACCTGGCAAAGGGACTATTGGGATAGAGGTTCCTAACAAGAAACCGCAAATAGTGGCGATGCGCGAGATAATA
>CAYJOY010000351.1:0-2245 GCA_964371885.1 uncultured Lentimicrobiaceae bacterium
CGTTTTGAAAAACAAATGCGTCGCAAGCGGTTTTCGTAATTTGTGTAGTTGGTGAAAAACGGAGTCTCAAAGTGAGTGTAACGAGGCTATCGCAGCCTCCTTCTCCAAGAAATGCGTACTCGTATACCCCCGATTCAGTGAGCGTATCCCCCTCCATAATATAATAGTTGCAGGTGTCAACTACAATGTTTACCTCTTGCGAGTAGTAAACAGTTAGGTTTAAGCTTACTATACTATCGCACCCATGTTGATTTTCGTACAAATAGTTATAACTGCCCGAAGTATCTAAAATGTTGTTGTTAAATATATAATAGTCGCAGGCGGTATGTACAATCTCGGTAAATGAGGTTTCGAAAATGGTAAGGTCTAGTATTACCACGCTATCGCAGTCGTTTTCTCTTGGATAAAAATAACGGTACTGCCCCGATTCTGTCAGCGTGTCGTTGTTATAAATAAAGCTGCTGCAAGCACTCTCTTTTATTTTTTTGGTGGGTGAAGTCTTTATGAAAACCACCAATTCTACCAAACTATCACACCCCCCTTGTCCTATATGTTCGTATTCATAAAAGCCCGAACTCGTTATGGTGTCGCCATGGTAGAAAAGGGTGTCGCACGCTACAATAGTATCTGATGTTTCTGTGGTTGGGTAGAGATTAAGGTGAAGGATTACCAAGCTATCTGCTCCCGTTTCTGTGGTAAAAACGAATTCGTAACTTCCCGATGTGTCGAGGATAGCATTGTTGTAGTTATAATAATCGCAGGCATCTTGATAGAGTTCAACGGCATCTGAGAGCAGCGTTAATACAATCACGCTATCGCAACCCAATGCAGTAGAGAATGTGTAGGTATATGAGCCCACCTCGGTAATGGTGTCGCCATTAAAAATTCTAAAATCATCGAGTACTTCAAAAATTTCTACAAACGAAGAGTTGTTAATGGTTAAATCTATCATCACTACACTGTCGCATCCATATTGATTTACAAAGTGATATTCATAAATTCTCGAATTGGTGAGCGTATCGTTATTATATAAAAATGTGTCGCATGCTGTTATTTCTACGGTTTCACTCTCTGAATAGTGCATTGCAACGTTGAGTATTACGATACTATCGCAACCATATTGATTCTCGAAGGGAAATTCGTAGTGCCCCGACTCTGTTAATCTTCGGTCGTCGAAATAGAGGAAATCGCAGGCGGAGGTGTCTATTTCCGTAATTGGTGATGAAGGGACAATGGTTAGCGTTAATATTTGTTGTGCATTGCAACCGTATTTGTCGACATAGTCGTGGTAATAAACTCCCGATTCTCTTAGGGTATCGCCTGCAAACACGTAGAAGTCGCATCTTCGCTCCTCGAGGTGAATAGGCTGAAAAGGGTGCACAATTATATCTAAGATTACGATACTATCGCAGCCATCAATACTTGTATAGTTGTACTCATACGTTCCAGATTCTTCTATGGTATCGCCATTATATATATAGAAGTTGCACGCAATTTCTTGAATAGTAGTGCGTATAATAGGATGAATGGTAAGGTCGAGTACAACGGTGCTGTCGCAGCCATTAGCTCCCTCGTATGGAAAATCGTAAATGCCAGACTGGCGTATAGTTCTACCATCGAATAGATACTCACCGCAAGCCGTGTCGACAATATTCACCACCTGTGATTCGAGAATTGTTAAATGAATACGTATGGTACTGTCGCATTGATGGATGTCGGTGAATGTAAATTCATGAGTGCCATTATCTCGTAAGGTGTCGTTGTTGTATACATAGAAGTCGCAAGCAGTAATAGGAATATCAGAAACGGAACTTTGAGTCAAAGCCAATGTAATATTTACCACACTATCGCACCCATATTGATTGGTAAAACTATATGGGTAGAAGCCATCATTTCTCAACGTGTCGTTGTTATACACAAAATAGTCGCAGGCGGTTATGCTTAACAGCGTGGGTAATGATGCCCCAATGGTTAGGTTGATGCGGACCACACTATCGCAACCATTAGCCGTTGTGTAGGTGTATTCATAGCTTCCCGATGTGGTTATAAAATCGTTGTTATAAATGAAAAAATCACAAGTAATAGTATCAATAATGGTTATAGGAATCTGTGGAAATACGGTTATGTATTTTACCACCGTGCTATCGCACCCGTTTTGCGCGGGGGTTAATAAATTCGTAAATTCCCGATTCTGTAATGGTATCGTTGTCGTAAATAATAAATCCGCATATTGTTTCTTCTACTT
>CAYJOY010000352.1:0-2240 GCA_964371885.1 uncultured Lentimicrobiaceae bacterium
GCCTATTGCAGTGGTGATTGCTATGCTCTTTATTGGGGTAGTAAAATAAATTTCTAATTCGCTGTAATCTACCAATAAGACTAACAGAAACTAAAAAACTATGTCGTACCCTGCACAAACAACGATGGGCTTGGCTTATGCTCAGAGGATGACCTAGTAGATACTTAATAAAAATGAGAGATCGATGAAACTAATTTTTCATATTTTACTTTTGATCTGTTGCGCCAAGGTTTCAGCTCAACCATCAAACTCAGCGCACCCAGACATCGAAGCTCTATTTGATTCGATGACCTATCGAGGTTTCGACACCCAGAAATACTTTGCCCTGGATTTACTCTATTGGGAGGAGGGCACTAACAAAGCGGTCATTTCGTATGCTGACACCACAAGCACCCGATGGCTCTATGGCCTAATCAACCAAGTGGGCGACACTCTAAGCCCTGCTGTATGGCCTCTGATCAAGGATTATTCATGTGGGATCGGGGTGATTTTAAGCGCAGCGAATGATGAAATTATCGAATTTTCGGGATATAAACACTGGAACCTATACAACGACGGACTTTCGGGAGCGGTCGATACAGATGGCCGAATAGTAATTCCGTTTAGATCGCTTTGTTGATTCGGCTGCGATTTTTTCAACTCAGCAATTTTTACCAAAACTCATTGGCAAGACATACAAAAGTGAGAAACTCATCAGGGCACCATACGCAAAGTTCGGAATTATGGACACAAAAGCTAGAGTGCTTGTGCCCGAGATATATGATATGATTTTCTTCCATATCCAGGCATCCAAAGACATTAAAAACTATTATGATAATAGCGCCTGCTATGTAGTTTTGAGTGGTAGACACTGGGGCGTGATTGATAAGTGGGGTAATATTTTGATTCCCATCGAACACCGAAACTATCACAGTGCATACGATGCCTACAAAACGAAGAACGCCACCACCTCGACAGCCGCTTTAGACTAAATTTACAAAGTGTTGGCAGAATTGAATATTAATTTATACTTTTGCGAGAGCACAAATCTCGAACGAAAGTGACTTTGGATGCAAAAAACTCAACCTTGCAGAGCACCCTTAAATAAAAACACTAAACACAAAGGAAAACTATGACAAAAAGTGCCATTTTTCCAGGCTCATTCGACCCATTTACCCAAGGACACTGGGACATCGCAAGGCGCGCGCTGGGCATGTTTGACAAACTCTATATTGCCGTAGGCTACAATATCCACAAAACGGGTCACGATTCTCGTGTGGCATTGATTGCCGATACTTTCTGCGATGAGCCACGAATCGAGGCTCTGAGCTATGACACTCTGACTGTAGAGTTGTGCGAAAAACTCGGGGTTGATGTTTTGGTGCACGGGGTTCGCAGTTTTTCGGATTTCGAGTACGAGCGACAAATTGCCGAGGTGAATTGCCAGTTGCGCCCCCAGTGCGAGAACGTTTTTCTATTAGCCTCGCCAGGTTATGCGAGCGTTAGTTCTTCGGCGGTCAGGGAACTGATCCACCACCGTGCGGATCTAAGCTCATTTCTGCCTCCAGGTATAAATATCGAGGATTATTTATAATATTGCCGCGAGTGAAAATTTGGTCGTAAAGATCCCATGCCAGGGTCTACTCCCCAATCAGGTCATACTGCCGCTAGTGGTACTTATTATAACCAAAACCATGCTACAGCTAACAGCTATAGTTTTATTGCCCATAGTTATTCAAATCCCGCTACTACTGCAGGAACTCGCTCTTTTGTTTATGCAGTTCAAACTCCGCAGTCATTTATTCGAGTTTCTGCAAACAATTGGGAAAGTACTCCGATTAGTACTGGTCTAGGGAACGATAGCAAAGCACCATTGGCTGCAACAAATGGAGCGGCAGTGGATATAAGCGTAAAAGTTAAATCAATTTTTGATCCCTCACCCTTAGGTTTTCGAACACCAGTTAATGGCACTTGGGATCGTTTTAATGATGATGGAATTAGTGTTAGTTCGGCAATCTTTCCTTGGACTACTAATAGTCGAACATATAGGGATGGCGTAAATGCCTTCTACCCATCAATCGGACTTGGTGTATATAGCAGTGGTCTTATCTATGAAATGGGAAGTCGAGGAAGTTCAAAAAGTGCCTCGCCAAGCTCGAGTGCCAACTCATTATTCTTGTACTTCTACGAAACAGTTCTCAATCCCTCGAATGATAATTTCCGAGCCTATAGTGATCCCATCCGCCCGATTCAGGAGTAGG
>CAYJOY010000353.1:0-2214 GCA_964371885.1 uncultured Lentimicrobiaceae bacterium
GTTTTCCGTTCGCATCTTTGGCAACATGTTGAAAAATCCAAGCTCCTGGCGAGGCTACCATGGGGTCTACAATTCGCAATAACGAGTATTCGAAATCGTGGGCTGTAACGCGCCGCTTTTCCATTTGGGCATACGGAACGTCGTGGAAGTATATGTTGTTGCGAAGGAAGAAGGTGTAGCGCTTTCCATCTTCCGAAATTTCCCAAGAGTGGGCAATGGCGGGCACTACCTCCAACGAGTCGTTAAGGTCTACTAAGCCGTTGTATAGTAAATGGCAAATCCAGTTGCCAGCTTGCCCAGAAGCAAAGGCAGGATCTAGCGATTGTATACCACTCGATTCGTTATATTTGAAAATCTTCAGCCCATCGTTATCGGCACGGTGAGTGCATCCTATAAAAAAAAGAGAAGCAATAGCAGTAAACAGGAATAATGAGAGAAAACGGTACGCCACAGTGTCTTTTATAATTGTTGATAACATTTTTTTAGAGAAGTTACTAACATTGCAATATCATCTTCTGTGGTATCCCACGATGTTACAAATCGCACCTCCGATGTTGCCTCATTCCATACATAAAAGAAGTGTTCTTTTTGTAGTTCGGGGATTAATTTGGGGGGAAGTTTTACCAAAACGATATTGGCTTCGGTGGGTTGCGTAAACTCAAAAGGGGCAATTTTAGCAATTTCTTTTCTTAAAATTTGTGCCATAGCATTGGCATGTTCTCCATTTTTATAGCCAATTTGGTGCTCGAAATAGGGGATTAGCTGTGCGGCATGGAATCTCATTTTAGAGAAAAGTTGTGCCGATTGTTTACGGATATATTTCATGTTTTTGGCAAGTTCGCTACGAAAGGTAATCACTGCTTCCCCTTGTAGTAAGCCGTTTTTAGTAGCTCCAAAGCTAAGTATATCGGCACCACAATCTACGGAGATGCCTGCGTAGGTGGTTTTTAGGTATGCGGCGGCGTTGGCAATGCGTGCCCCGTCAATGTGCAGGTACATATCGTGGTTATGAAGGAATTGTGCGAGTTGGCGAATTTCATTGGGGGTATACACAGTGCCGTACTCGGTACATTGCGAAATGTAGAGTACCTTTGGCTGGGAATGGTGTTCGAAGCCCAAGTGGTGAATAAACTTCTCGATATCTTTTACGCGCACCTTCCCATCGAGGGTGGGCACGGTTTTAAGAGCAGCCGACGAGTGGAGCTCTGGAGCCCCACATTCGTCAACCGCAATATGTCCCGTTTCGGCAGTTAAAATAGCATGGAACGGCTGCACACAACTTCGTAAAGCACACACATTGGCACCAGTGCCATTAAAAAAAGTGAAAATTCGTGCCGATGAACCAAACTCCTGAATAACCATTTTTTCTAACAATGCAGTGTAAGGATCGTCGCCATAAGCTTTGCAATGATCATAATTGCATGCTTTAATTGCCTCTAAAATAAGAGGGTGAACACCTGAATGATTGTCGCTGCCAAAACTTCTCATAACTATCCAATAATGATGTCTTGAACTGCTACCACCTCAGGAATATGTTTCTTTAAAGTAGCCTCAATGCCATTCTTAAGGGTGATTTTAGCGTGTGGACACGAACCACAAGCACCTTGCAGTTGAACCCTTACAATATTGTCGGGGGTGAGTTCAATAAAGGTAACATCGCCACCGTCTTGTTGTAAAAACGGACGAATTTGCTCTAAAACTGATTTTACTTTTTCTTCTAATGTTAAATTTTCCATTGTTTGCTTTTTTTTACTGCTAAACTTGTTGTAAGTCTATATTAATAAATAGGTTTTAAAAGAAAGGGTGTTTTTATATGTTCCCTCGAATTTTTTCGTTGCGAAAATACAATTTTTTTTGTGAAAATAAACGAAATAGTTTCACAAAATTGTATTACTTTTGCAGATTAATTTTTGTATGATGAAAAGCGTAATATTAACCCTTCCCCTTTTGTTTATTTCTTTAATTATTAGTGCTCAAGACACCGTGAAGGAGTTTTGGAGTAACCAACAACTGATGTCGATTGGTATAAAAAAAGATGGATTAGAGGAGGGTAAGTGGAGCTTTTACCATATAAATGGAGTGTTGTGGTCGGAGGGATATTACGAAAAAGGGAAAAAAGTGGGCTTATGGCACCTCTGGAATGATGAAAAACAACTGAACCAGGAGTATTATGCCGATAATGGTCCGTTTAAAAGTTGGTATGGCAATGGAAAT
>CAYJOY010000354.1:0-368 GCA_964371885.1 uncultured Lentimicrobiaceae bacterium
ATGCAAGGTTTAAACAGCAGTAAATCAATCATTTTAAAGTAAACCCTTGTTAAAACAGCAAATTTGTCTCGTTTTTTGTGCGGAAAACGAGACAAAAGTATTATCCCCAAAAATTCATTTAAGTCCTGACCCGATGACAGATTTCTCTGTGTCGATAGGTTGGCAGCAAGAGGATAAGAGTTGGCAAGAAATATTAGAATTGCCTGAACAAATAGCTCAAGTAAAAGGTAATATCTTGTTATTAATATTAAAAAAAAAGGTAATTTTGCCAGCAGAAACATCCACTTTTCAAAAAGTGGTGGGGACTATAGTTGAAGAAGGGATGGGAGATTGAATTTTTAGAAATTTACTTAATTTAAAACAATGAA
>CAYJOY010000354.1:378-2196 GCA_964371885.1 uncultured Lentimicrobiaceae bacterium
TGCGTAATGGCACTATTGGCTATCTCATTTATTTCTTGTAGCGATGATACTGAAGAGGTGGTTACACCTTCAGATGAAGAAACGGTAACCGCTTCAGTAGTTGCAGATTTTGGCATCAATTTAACCATAGAAGAGTATCAGGCTCAAATAACATTATCGAACACCTCACAGGAGGCTGAAACGTACCAATGGGAATTTCCAGGAGGAACGCCAGCTACCTCTACTGAAGAGAATCCAACAGTTATGTTCTATGAAAACGGAACACATACTATAACATTAACCGCTTCAAACGAGGAACATGCTGATACAAAGAGCGTTGATATTGTAGTAGAAGGGGTTAACGAAAATGCGCCTTATCGATATTTGGAGAATGAGAGTATTTTGATGTACTATGAAACGGAAGAGGTTGATGTATACAGAGCCCTCATTCCAGACGAGTTTAATATGCCTAGCAGGTGTTTAGTATACACCTTCATCATCGATTTTTACAAAATTGACTATGGGTTAACTCCCTACAAAGAGAATTCACTATTTATTTTGGTGGAGTACCAAGGCGAGGAGTTTTGGCATTGTGTATATATGCCAGTTACCGACGAGCACTCTATGTGGGCAGGAATCATTGGCTTAGGTCTCCCTAAAACGCTCGGCGAAATCTCCTTAGTAAGAGCGGACCCTTTATACTACGGTCGAGGAGAAAACACCTTTGGAGCTATTATGAATCTTAGTGTAGATACCGAAAACTATACCATAAGCGAGGAGGCAAAACAGGAGATGATAAACTTATCGAAACTCCCCTCTTTACAAATTAGAAATGGAGAAATCATTTCAATGGGCAGAACCAATGAGACTGGCAGATCCATTATAGAGTCGGCAGAGAGATACCCCAACCTCTTAACGCTGAAGTTTGGCGAAGGTTCAATGTCGACCAATACAGAGTCTATCGCTATTCGTCACCCATTAGATTTAACACCATCCAGAATAATCGGGGCGTATTATCTCAAAAACACCATCCCTTTTGGACTAACAGGTTCACCATTCTGATTTTTTTTATGTCATATCTTTGATTAAAAAGGCGTTGCTATAGTTCCAATTCCTGCTCCCTATCTTACCACATACTTCGTTTCGGTAATGCCATTTGCTACACTTTGCGATACAAATTTTAGAGGTATCTCCTTTTCGCTGTCAGCAAATAAGCGGATGCCGCCCCCTAAAATAGTGGGGATAGTAGAGATAATCACCTCGTCGACCACGCCCGCCTGTAGCGCTTGATTCACAATGGAGGCACCGCCGTTAATCCAAATATCGCCAGTGTCGTTATTTTGTTTTAATTGAGCAATAAATGCTCCTACCTCGCTATGGGTGAAAGTAACTTCCTTGCTATTTTCCATTTTCTTACTAGTGAATACGTAACTTCTTTTGCCTGTGTAAGCATATTGCTCTGGCATTAGCTCGGTAACCACCTGATGATAGGTGTTATATCCCATTACCACATCGCCTATACTTGCATAAAAGGCCTCGTAGGTGCCAGGGTGATTGGGTTCAGAGCCATCACCTTGAAGGAAGGCAACACCCCCATTTTTATCCGCAACATAACCATCGAGGCTTGCGGCAATATATACTACTACTTTTCTCATATTATTGGGTTTAAAGGTTATTGATTACAATTTAACGCTTTTAAATTCAGATATTTGGGCAAGATAAATAACATCTTCACTTTATTTCATTTAGACGTGCGAAGATAGTTAAAATTTCCAATGCTAACATTCCAAAATGTTTATAACACAGCGCCTCGTTCTAATAGAAAACAGAATTGCCCCC
>CAYJOY010000355.1:0-2193 GCA_964371885.1 uncultured Lentimicrobiaceae bacterium
CCCACCGAAGTCCATGCTAAGCCAGTAGCAACCCCTGGTATGCTATTTGTTAATGCTTTCTCTTTTTGGAAGATAGGAGCCCCTAAAATGTCGAATAGCTCTTCTTTATTAATCTTACTATTGCTAATTTCTCCCTCTTTTACTAGTTCGGCCGCTTTCTTTCTAATTATTTTCGCAATGCGTTTTTCTAAGGCACGTACGCCCGACTCGCGGGTGTAGTCGTTTATGATAGTGCTGATGATAGTATCGCTAAATACCACATCTTTTTTCCCTACGCCATGCTCGCTTATCTGTTTAGGGATGAGGTGCTTTTTCGCAATTTCGCGTTTTTCCTCTAAAAGATAACCGGCAAGATTAATCACCTCCATTCTGTCTAATAATGCAGGATGGATGTTCCCTAAATTGTTAGCGGTGGCAATAAATAATACTTTCGAAAGGTCGAATGAAGTTTCGAGGTAGTTGTCGTAAAAGGTGCTGTTTTGTTCAGGGTCGAGTACCTCCAATAATGCTGCTGAAGGGTCGCCTTGTACAGTCATTCCCAGTATTTTATCAATTTCGTCTAATACAAATACAGGGTTGGCTTCACCCGCTTTGCGCATGTTCTGGATAATACGCCCAGGCATAGCACCAATGTAGGTTTTACGGTGCCCGCGAATCTCCGACTCGTCGCGTAAACCACCCAACGACATGCGAATATACTTGCGCCCAATAGCTTTGGCAATAGAGCGTCCTAACGACGTTTTTCCAACCCCAGGAGGGCCTGCCAAACATAAAATAGGCGATTTCATATCATCCTTTAAACGGAGCACTGCCAAGTATTCTACAATACGCTCTTTTATTTTCTCTAAACCGTAATGGTCTTTGTCTAAAGATTTTTGTGCTTTGTTGAGGTCGAAATTATTAGAACTGTATTCATTCCATGGAAGATCTACTAGCAACTCTAAATAGTTGAGCTGTACCGAATAGTCGGGTGCCATCGGATTGGTACGTTGCAGTTTTTGTAACTCTTTCTCAAACAGCTCTTCTGTCTCTTCATTCCATTTTTTATGAGCAGCTTTCTCTCTAAGCGTTTCCACATCTTTTTCAGATGGCGAGCCTCCCAACTCTTGCTGAATCGCTTTCATTTGCTGCTGTAAGTAATACTCTTTCTGCTGCCTGTCAATCTCTTCTTTCGATTTGTCTTGAATGCGGGTTTTGAGTTCCAGTATCTGAAGATCTTTATTCAAATGTTTTAAAATAACCTTGCCCCGTTCTAAAATATCGCTCATTTCGAGGATACTCTGTTTTTCTGAGTTGCTGATAGAGAGGGTAGAGGCAATAAAATTCATTAGAAACGAATGGCTTTCAATGTTTTTAAGGGCGTAAATAGCCTCTTTTGGCATGTTCGCCATCTTTATCATGTTCGAAGCAGTGTCTCTCATAAAGTCAACTAATGCCTTAAAGTCATCGTTGCTCTTCCAACTATCATCGAAATCGTTGCATTCATATTCCGAAACCCGCGCCGTTAAGTAAGGTTCGGTTTGTAAAAGTTCCTGCAAAGTAAATCGCTTTATCCCTTGAATGATAATAGTAGCACTTCCGTCGGGCATCGATATGAATTTCAGAATTCTAGCCATAGTCCCTACGGTGTAGAGATCGGAAAGTGAAGGTTCTTCTACATCGCTATTTCGTTGGGCAACAACTCCTATTAAAATGTTATCGCGTGAGCACTCTTGTGTTAATTTTATCGATTTTGTACGACCAACTGTTACAGGTATTACGAGCCCAGGATATAGTATGGAATTAATTAAAGGGAGGATAGGTAGTATTTCGTTTACCTTTTCGGCACGTAAATTTTCCTCGTCTTCATTTGAAAAGATTGGGACAAAACGTGAATCGTTGTCAATTAAGTCATTTAATGTAAGTTCTTTAATCATGTTTGTTAAGATTAAATAAATGTTCTATAATGGTTTGATATGTAGTATCTAATGTTATGTTTCTCCTTTCCATCATGGCCATTTCGCTTTTTAGCAGTTTAGAAAGGAGGTAAGGATCTAGTCCACCTGTAGGCGATCCGAACGAGAAGTTAGGTACGTGGTTTTTGTGGAACCCAGCACCATATAAGTTGCATCCCACTCCAACAACTGTACCGGTGTTAAAGGTGGTTCCAATGCTGCATTTAGAGTGGTCGCCCATCATAAGTCCGCAGAATTG
>CAYJOY010000356.1:0-2187 GCA_964371885.1 uncultured Lentimicrobiaceae bacterium
GTCAACGCCAAACCAAAGGATCCCACCGAAAGCGTTAGGCAACCAGCTTCTTAGTTGAGCAACAAAAGAGAATCCCGTTTGTTGAGTAGCAATTGCACGCTCGTGAATATATTTCTTTCCGTCTACTTCCCAGCTCATAGGTCTCCATCTGTATGGGTTTCCGTAAGGGCCAGCTCCTAAATCTTTAGTCATATCCATAGAAGTTCCTTCGTAATGGTCTCTCATAATGCTCATAACAGTTCTAGTATCTATTTTTTCCGCTGGTTTAATCCAAAGAGGCATTTTGTTGTTGAGGTTATCACCGCGTGCATAGTCTTCATATTTTTTCATCTCTTCGCGATTACAGATAGAGAAAGCAGACCATACGCGAGCTTCGCAGAAGCGAGCGCCGCCAAAATCTAGTGGTGCATAAGTGTCGCAGAAGCTAAAGTCTTTATCGGCAGCCTCTTTTGCATATAACCCTTTAATGCGTGCAAATGAAATAACATCGTGCGAGTATACCGTTTCAACGGTAGGCATATATATATTGTCTAAATCTTTATTTGTGATAGAGGTGGTTTTGTCGGCTAATGGGAATGTAGTAATACGTGCTTGGTTTGCGTGTGCCGATACGTATCCATCAGGAATACGGCGAGCAACCCAAACAGCACCTTTAGTCCAACCTTTAACGGTTTTCCCTTTTTCCGTTTTCATTTCGGCACCTTTACCAATAAGTTCCATAATCCAAGCCTCGTTAGGGTCTACTATCGAGAACGATTCGCCTGAGCTAGCGTAGCCATACTCATCGAGTAAATTGCTAATAGTAACAATGGCTTCGCGAGCATTTTTGGCACGTTGAAGCGTAATGTAGATTAATGAACCATAGTCCATAATGCCGTTAGCATCTTTAAGGGTGTCTAATCCACCGTAGGTAGATTCGGCAATAGTTAATTGGTGCTCGTTCATGTTGCCCACCACTTGATAGGTGTGTGCCACTTGTGGTATTTGTCCTAATAATTTACCTGTGTCCCATTCTACAACATCAAGCATGGTGCCCGCAGCGTGGTCGCCAGCAGGCCAGAAGTATAATTCGCCATATAGTGTGTGCGAATCGGCAGCGTAAGATACTAAACAAGAGCCATCCTTGGTAGCACCCTTGGTCGCAATAAAGCTAGTGCACGCTTGAAGCGACACGTGAAATGTAGCCGTTAACAAAGCTACTAATACAATTAATTTTTTCATATTCTCTAAATTGGTTTTTATTAATTTCTTTCTTTAATTTGAGGTCGCGAATTTACATGATTTTTTTGAAAAACAGAGTTCTCAATAAGATAAATTCAAAAAAAAACGAACATGTAATTTATTACGTGTTCGTTTTAAAAATCTTATACCATATTATGGAAGACGTTGGTAACGTCGTCGTCGTCGTCAAGTTTATCAAGGAGTTTTTCAACCTCTGCTCTTTGTTCTTCTGTAACCTCTTTCATATCGTTAGGGAGGCGCTCGAACTTAAACACTTTAATTTCGAACCCAGCATCTTCTAAATATTTTTGAAGGGGGCCGAAACTTTGGAATTCAGCATATATTAGGATGTTGTCATCTTCATTAAACACTTCGTCGGCATTAAAGTCTATGAGTTCTAATTCTAGTTCTTCAATATCTACGCCCTCTTTTTGTGCCACTGTAAATCGGCATTTTCTGTCGAAGATAAAGTCGAGCATCCCTTGTGTGCCGAGCGAACCGTTTACTTTGTTAAAGTAGCTGCGTACGTTTGCCACAGTTCTTTGGTTATTGTCGGTTGCTGCTTCTACGTATACAGCTACACCGTAAGGTGCATACCCTTCGAAAGTTACCTCTTTATAGTCGGAAGTATCTTTTTCAAAAGCTCTTTTAATAGCGCGATCCACATTGTCTTTCGGCATATTTTCAGAGCGGGCATTCTGTATTAATAGTCTCAGTTTGGCGTTGGAGTTGGGGTCTGAGCCACCAGCTTTGGCAGCCATTGTAATCTCTTTTCCAAGGCGGGTAAACACTTTCGCCATGTTTCCCCAACGTTTAAATTTTCTCTCTTTTCTAAATTCAAAAGCTCTTCCCATTGTATAATGTATAGAAAGTTATAAAGTAATGTTAATTATGAATAAAAAGCGACTGGCTTAGAATTGCCATAAATCGCTTTCAAAGTTTCTTAGTTTGTCTGTAATTTTTTCA
>CAYJOY010000357.1:0-1620 GCA_964371885.1 uncultured Lentimicrobiaceae bacterium
AAGAGAAAACTGAAGCATGTAATTTTCACTTATTTTTGTTTCTGATGGATTACTTTTTTTCATATTTTTGCTGGCAGAAAACAACGCCTCCGTATTGGGTAAAAGGGTTTCGCTCAATGTGAGTGCGAAATATTAAAATCAGAAATCCTCTATTTTAAAACAGTGCCCATGAATTTCATTAAAATCTTACAACAATCATTTTTAATTTTTTCTACATGTTGCATTATTACTGCAGTTTCGGCACAGAACGAAGGCAACGTTGACACTAGTCTAGTTGCTACTCCTTCGTGGAAAAACAGGCCACACGATGTAAACTTTAGCGCAGGGGGATTTAACTATTTCTACAATTGGCTTTACGGAATATACGGATTTAGCAGTTGTAACAAAGCGGGGTGCAATATTAACGATTTGATGGAAAACCGTTCTAACCTTACACGATTTGTATCTCCATCTGTTAAGATAGAATACTCGTATAAATTTGCTATATGGTTTGCTTTTGGCGGCGTAATGAGCTATGCTACCGGCATGTTTAAAACCTATAGCAATTACGACATGTCGGTAGTGGGCACCTCCTTCACCCATTATATTGCAATTGCTCCTAAAGTGCGCTTCGACTGGTTAAACAGAAAACATGTTACAATGTACTCTTCACTCTCGCTCGGGGTTGGTATTAGCATAGATTGCGTATCGCTTACCAATGAAATCCGCACCAACGTTACCTACTTTGCCGATGCCACCTTTGTAGGTATTAAAGCGGGAAAAAACTGGTACGGTCTTGCTGAATTTGGTTACGGAATCAGCGGCCTTTTTAAACTAGGGTTTGGTTACAGATTCTAATCTACATAATGATAAATTAAGTTTAAAATCACAAAAAATCAGAAGTTATGAAACATTTATTTTCAAGCATAATAAAAAGGGAATCATTTATAATTAAATATTTATCAGTATTATTAATCCTTACACTCTCCTTTTCGTCGTGCAAACAGTCATTTGTAGATACACTTCCAGTAAACTTTGCCGAAAAAGTGGTGGTAGACCTATTCCAAAAAGAGATTAACCCCTCTATTAACGATTATCTTTGGGCAGTTAAAGCCAATTTATGGTACACTAGCATGGGAGACGAAACCGAACAAAATAGAATTGAAGACTTATATTTCGGACAAAAAGAGCCTCGTTTATACGGCGATACCATTTTGATACTTCCCACTGATATTACAAGCGGGAGCATATTAGTGGTAACAGGTGGAGTGCCACTTAATTCGGGAGCCACTTGGGAAGTAATTATACCTCAAAACATTACCACCAACACGCAATACGAGGTTTCGTACACTAACAACCACAAATACAAGGTAGTAAAAAAAAGCAACGACTGCGAATACACCCTGTTTATCACTCACGAAACATTAACAGGAACCTTTATCCTTAACGAAGAGAGCCACGGCAAAGTTTGTATCGAACAAAAAAACACCCCCGTAACAAGCCAACAATTTACAATTAGTAAAGACCTTGTATATGGTAGCTTTAGCAGCATGTATATTTTAACAGGAACTATAGACATTCAACTCTTTTCTAAAAATGGAGTTATAGAAGGGGATGACATTAATGTAGAATTTATGCATG
>CAYJOY010000357.1:1630-2178 GCA_964371885.1 uncultured Lentimicrobiaceae bacterium
ATTACTTTCCGAGACAATACTTTTCACCATTCATATTATTACACTTTTATATATCAGGCTAACCCATAGCAAGGTAAGAGTTATAGGTGTTAAATTAAGCAGGAGGAGACAAAAGAAATGAGAAAAATCAAACTAACACGCTTACATATTATAGCACTTATTTTGAGTGTTTTATGGATAACTTTGGGAACTATAGAAGTGGCGTCTGGATGCAATTGGTTATTTGGCTCTGAATCGAATGTGCTTCTTTTCATTTCATTTTTTGCCACATTATCTAACATACCCTTCTTTATAATTATGTTTTTTGAAGCAAATCCTTCGGGTGTTTATATTCCTATAATTATTGTAATACAATTACTTACAGTGGGGTTACATTGGGTGATATTTTATTATATAGCAAAATATTTTATTAATATCAAGAATAAAGTTGCTCGTAAAAGGTGAAAAGATAGAGAAAAGCGATGCCCCCCAAAAAACAATTCGCAAGGGTAAGTTTTGAAGAGTTCCTTGAAGCGAAAGATTATTCTATAGCATTTAATACCAGAATT
>CAYJOY010000358.1:0-2166 GCA_964371885.1 uncultured Lentimicrobiaceae bacterium
ACTTTAACCACGCTATGTTTTTCCTTTCGTTGAGTGCACAGCCAAAATTGGCACCAACAGGAGGTTTGCTAACGGCAATTGAAGCGCAGTTCGGTTCATTCGACGCATTTAAGGAGCAATTTATGGCAGCAGCGGCGAGCCACTTTGGTTCTGGCTGGGTGTGGCTAGTGGCTAATAGCGAAGGAAAACTCTCTATTGTGGCTACAGGAAATGCCGAAAACCCACTAACACAAGGGTTAACCCCACTTATGACCATCGATGTTTGGGAACATGCATACTACATAGATTATAGAAATAGAAGACCCGATTTTATTAAGTCTTTTATGGAGCTTCTCGATTGGGAGGTGGTTGAAAAAACATGGGAAGTGATCCAATAACTAAATATGGCAAACTAACATCTAAAAAATCAGAATAAAATTTAATAAAATATCAATTTAATAATTAAAAAAACAAAAAAATGGAATCAATTATCAATTCAAGAGTACCAGAATTTACAGTACAAGCTTTTCACAATGGCGAATTTAAAACTATCAGCAACAAAGATGTAGAGGGCAAATGGGCTATCTTTTTCTTTTATCCTGCCGATTTTACATTTGTATGCCCTACCGAATTAGTAGATATGGCCGACAAATATGCGCAATTCCAAGAGATGGGAGTTGAGGTATATTCGGTAAGTACCGATTCACACTTTGTACACAAAGCGTGGCACGATGCATCTGAAACCATCCGCAAAATCAATTATCCTATGTTAGCAGATCCAACAGGGGTTATTTCAAGAGGCTTTGGTGTTATGATTGAAGAGGCTGGCATGGCTTACAGAGGAACATTTGTGGTTAACCCAGAGGGTCTCATCAAATTAGCTGAAATTCAAGACAACTCTATTGGCCGTAATGCCGACGAGCTTATGCGTAAAGTAGAAGCGGCTCAGTTTGTTGCTACACACGATGGTGAAGTTTGTCCCGCTAAATGGAAAAAAGGGGCTGAAACGCTGAAACCTAGCATTGACTTAGTAGGAAAAATCTAAAAATACGGATATTATGTTAGATAGTTCAATTTTAGATCACTTAAAAGGTTTATTTAAAGAACTCAATGCTAACTTCTTATTTGATATAACAATAGAAGCTCAACACGAAGGTCGTGCTGAGCTTCTTAGCTTATTAGAGGGAGTGGCATCTTGTTCCGATAAAATAGATTGTAAGATTACCGAGGGGGAGGGATTGCTATTTCAAATCCTTAAAAATAACGAAGCTACGGGCATCTCGTTTAGGGCTATCCCTGGCGGGCACGAGTTCTCGTCGCTTATACTTGCCATTTTAAATGCAGATGGCAAAGGGAAAAATTTCCCCGATGAGTTTACCTCTAAAAGGGTAGCTGCACTAAAAGGGGACATTAATTTAACCACCTACATGTCGCTTACGTGCACCAACTGCCCCGATGTTATTCAGTCATTAAACTTAATGTGTTTACTTAACAGCAACATTAAGCATGTGGCGGTAGATGGCGCCATTAACGAAGAGGAGGTGAACCGTTTAGGGATAAAAGCGGTACCTACAGTGTATGTGAATGGAGCTCCATTACACATTGGAAAAAGTTCTATTGGGGAACTATTAGATAAACTAGAGGGCAAATTCGATTCGGAAGCAATAGAGACCACTGCCGCTAAAAACTACGATTTGTTAGTGGCAGGCGCAGGTCCGGCGGGTGTTACCGCCGCAGTATATTCGGCGCGCAAAGGTTTAAATGTTGCCATTGTGGCTGAACGTATTGGCGGACAAGTGAACGAGACAGTAGCTATTGAAAATCTCATCTCGGTTGCTGAAACCACTGGCAAAGCACTTGCCACCGATTTAAAGAAGCTACTGTTAGACAACAATATCGAGATTTTAGAGAACCGAAAAATTGAAAAACTGGAGCTCGACGGCGACATGAAGCGGTTAGTACTCCGTGGTGGAGAATTGGTAACGGCGCCACAGTTGGTAATAGCAACAGGGGCTACCTGGCGCAAGCTTAATGTAGCTGGCGAAGAGGAGTACATTGGCAGAGGGGTGGCTTTTTGCCCACATTGCGACGGACCGCTCTTTAAAGGGAAGCACGTGGCTGTGATTGGAGGTGGAAACTCTGGAATAGAAGCGGCCATCGATCTCGCTGTAATTTGTGCTAAAGTTA
>CAYJOY010000359.1:0-2157 GCA_964371885.1 uncultured Lentimicrobiaceae bacterium
GGCGCATAGCCCCGCGGTTACCAACACCATGGCTGCAACAATAGCAATAACGAGTACTTTCTTATTGAGCGACCAACGCAAATAGGGCAAGTACACTTTATGGCAACACCAATTGATCGCTTTTTCGAAAGCGCCGCGCACTTTTCCATACGCAGATGTTTTAGATTCTTTCAACACCTTTTTAGAGGCTAAGTGACCGGGTAAAATAAACATCCCCTCTATCACCGAAAAGACGAGACAGGCAATGACGACAATGGCCATTTCGTACATCATTTCTAAGCTACCTTCAATAAAAAGGAGAGGTAAAAAGGCTATAATAGTGGTGGTAATAGAGACTAATACAGCAGGTAACACGTCGAGTGTCCCTTTAATAGCGGCCACTTGTGGCGAATACCCTTTTTCGTAAAAGGTGTATATATTTTCCCCTATCACAATACCATCATCTACCAAAATACCAATAATCAGAATCATCCCAAATAATGAGATCATATTCAAACTAATCCCTGTTAGATAGGCTACTACGAACATTCCGAGGAATGAGGCGGGGATACCCCACGCTACCCACAGCGAGATGCGGAAGTTGAGGAAGAGCGAAAGGGTAAGCACTACCAGTAACACTCCCATTACACCGTTGGAATACAATATATTGAGCTGACCAGTAAGAATGTCGAGAAAATCGCGGGCCATAGTGAGCTGCATCACCTCATTCTTTTCATTATATTGGTTAATATAATCATTAATATATTCACTGGTGGTTTGTAAATCTTCTTCTTTTAAGTTGCTCACGCGAAATAGAATATTTCGATCGCCATTGAAATAACTGGTTCTTGGCACATCTTCAAACTGATATACTACATTTGCTAAGTCTTTCACTTTGAGCTGTGCACCATCGGCTGAAGTGCGCACTACAATCTCTTCAATCTCTTCTGGATTTACACTTCTGTTTCTGATGTTTACTTTTAATTGTTCGGTAGGACTTTTAATTAATCCACCATATAAATCGAGGTTATAGTTGGCCACGGCGGCTCTAATTTGCTCAATGGTAATACCATAACTAATCAAAGCTTCTTCATCTACCTCTATCGACATTTCTAGTCGTGTGGGGATACCCGATTGTTCTATTTGTGAGATTAGTCCCGAGGCACGCCATTCATCTTCAATTCTAATAGCCTCTTCTTGCAACGCAATAAGATCACCTGTTTTGGAGGTAAGCGAAACAAAGACTGCCATAGTGCTGGTACGTGCCTTGGCCACAACTGGTTTTTCTGCCCCTGTTGGAAAATTTGAAATCCCATCAATGGCATTCTTCACATCGTACAATACCTGGTCAATATCATAACCATAATCTACTGTTATAGAAAGCGATGCGGAATTTTCTTGCGACACAGAGCTGTGCTCTTTAATACCTACTACACCACGAATTGCATTTTCGAGGAGAGAAACCACCCCCTCTTCCATCTCTTTAGGGGTAGCGCCTTGGTAAGAAACCGACACCGAAATAGTGCGCGCCTCTACGACTGGGAATGAGGCTTTGTTTAAACTCATAGCAGCAGCAAGCCCCGCTACTATAATGGTAAAAATAAATATCTTACCGTAAAATGGATATTTTACAAATAATGAAATTAACTTTTGCATACGTACCCTCCTTACTGCTTATTGTTTCCTATACTATTACCTTCTGCATCGAGTTTTCGCACCTCCATTCCATCGTAAGGCGACACTAACGATTCCACCACAATGGTGTCGTTATCTTTTACCCCTGCAATGTAGCTTTTATCGGTAGTGGAGGCAATCTCCTCTATTTTCAGTTGTTGCAAACGGTTATTTTTCACTAAATAAACGATAGAATTTTCTGTTACCGCTTCGCGGGGAAGTTCTTGCACGCCTGCAATCTCTTTCGATGGAATAGTGAGATTTAACATTTGTCCAGTGATGATGTCGAGACCTGGCTCATGAAATAGTACATATACATTTACCCTTTGGGTGTTTTCATCTACGAAAGGGGCAATACGGTCGATGGTGCCGCGGTAATTTTTCCCCGTTTGACTCACTACCTCAACAGTGGTACCAGTTGAGAGAATTTGGGCACTCTCGAGCGGTACACCTACTACCAACTCTAACTGATCGGTGGAAGTGATTCGTGCCACCTCGGAGTTC
>CAYJOY010000360.1:0-2154 GCA_964371885.1 uncultured Lentimicrobiaceae bacterium
TAGTTCTGCAACAATGGATGGAAGCGTATCAACAAGATAGCACGCTGCAACATTTGTTTGCAAGTATGAAAGCCACCAGAGAAAAGGCCGATATTAACGCTCATAAAGCATTTTGGTATGCCAATATCTCTATCCTTACCTCCAAAACGCTAATATTACCCTTCGAAATGCGCGACCTAAAGCCCACAAACTGGAAAGAAAAAAAACGGGAGTACGCCAATCATACTGAGAAATTTCTACAAGATTACAAAACTCACACCAACCACATTAACAAAGATTTAGAAAAGAAAATGGTGGCTGCTTCTATTCAACTATGGAAAAAGCTACCGCAATCTCTTCAACCTCAAATTCACAACTATGTGGAGACCATGTACAAAAACGACTACAACCTATTTGCCGACGCAGTTTGTAACCAATCTATTTTTTCGAGTGAAAAAGCACTGAAGAAATTTTTAAAAGACCCCTCTATCTATAAATACGAAAAAGATCCGCTCGTTAGGTATTATTATGCCCTCATTAAAATGATAAAAATGAGTGAGACTGAAGTGGAGAAACATGAGGAGCAAATGGAAAAAGAGATAGAAATTTATATGCAAGTAATTTTTAACGCATTAGGAGAACAAAATTACACCATTTACCCAGATGCGAACGGCACACTACGTTATAATATGGGAAAGGTTGCGTCGTATAGTCCTAACGATGCTGTTACGTTACACGCCTATACCGCCCTTGAGGGGATTGTTAAAAAACATGACGAAAACTTGAACGACTTTTGTTTACCTCAAGAATATTTAGAATTGTTGAAGGCAAACAACAACAACGAAATCCCTGTTTGCTTTATTACTAACAACGACATTGCCAGCGGCAGCCCTGGCAGCCCTGTGCTCAACGCCAACGGGGAGCTAGTTGGGGTAGCCTTCGATGTTAATTGGGAGGCACTGGCGAACAAGGTAAAATTCGATTATGAAATACAACGAAGCATCAATCTTAGTATTCCATATTTTCTATTCATTCTTGAAGAGTATGCCGACGCTGATAATATTTTAGAGGAAATAGGAGTAAAAAAAGGAAAAATGGAACAATTGAATAACACATTGAAAAGTGAAAGCAATGGATAATGAACAAACAATAGCAACAACAACATCTAATATCATTGTTTTTGTAGATAATACCCCGTATGGGGAGGCGGCGCGCGCGCACGCACAATACCTCGCTACTATTTTTAAGACTACGGTTGAGGAGCTGCACGAATACAACCCATTATTTAAGCCTAACATCTTAAAAGAGGCAGAAGAAAAAAACACCATTTTATTTGTAATTGGGGTAAAAAGCAAAGGAAATAGCACCCTCTTTAACGCTCAAAAAGCGATCTCTTTCATTAAAGATTCAAGAATTCCAACCATGGTTGTTAACAACCAAACACCATTACCCACCGACTACCAACGGGCAGTATTACCACTAGATATTGAAAGGTACGAAAAAGAGAAGGCGATGTGGGCTAGCTATTTTTCGAGGTATAGAATCAAAAATGGGATAGATAGTGATACAGATCTTGCTGTGCAAATTTTTACAACGCCATATAAAGATGATTTCTTAAAAGCTAAATCGGAAGGAAATCTCAATTTCGCAAAGAAAATATACGACAGCCTCGAGGTGGACTACCAGTTGCATTCACTTCCTAAAAATGCTACCCTATATGAATATGCACTCGAATGGGCTAACAATAATAGCTGCTCGCCACTCGTAATTATGATGACACCCCATCTATCTTTTGCCGATGTAATACTAGGAACAAAAGAGGCTAAAATTATTAAAGCAGAAAAAAACATCCCTATATTATGTATTAATCAAAGGGACGACTTATATGTACTGTGTACTTAATCGATGGTTAACTGAATAGTAACATTTTTTACGGGCGGCATATTGGGCATCATTTTTGCAATATGTGCCTTTACTATTTCTGTTAACGAAGCATCAGAATAATCAATAACCTCTCCATTTTGGGTAAAATAATGGTGATGTGGTGTAGGGGTAATATCGAAATAGCTTCTACCTGTGGGCGAAATAAACTCTGTAATTAGCTCCGTTTCTACAAAAGTATGCAGTATTCTGTAAATAGTAGCCACTGTAATTTCAGGATTCTGTAGCTGAACA
>CAYJOY010000361.1:0-1507 GCA_964371885.1 uncultured Lentimicrobiaceae bacterium
AACACTATTAATCTTAGATGGTTTCTCATTAAGTTCTATTTCGTACACGAACGGTTGACCGTCGGCAACCTGACTCGGCGCTGTAGCCCTGCAAGTTACCTGCGCATGCAACGTGGCGGAAACGAATGATAAAAGAAAAAATAGTGTAGATAAAGATAACTTACAAAGAACTTTCATTCTATTTATTTACTTGAAATGTGGTATCACCTTTTGTTAAATAATTTACGATTTGGTTGGCTGATGCTAAACCTGCGTTAACGTTCGCCTCTGCTGTTTCGGCACCCATTTTTTTAGGGGTAGCAAACACGCGAGTTGTGTACGCCTCGTTTAACTCAGCTTGATTACCCGCAGCGATGTCGGTAGCATATTTCAGATCGGTGCGCTCTGCCATAATTGCCATTAACTCTTCTTCATGAATCACCTCTTTACGAGCGGTATTGATAAGGGTGCCCCCTTTTGGCATTAAAGATAGTAAATTAGCACCTATCGATTTTTTAGTTTTATCGTTGGCTGGGATATGTAAAGATATATAATGACACGTGCTGTATAGCTCTTCTACGGTTGCACATGGAATAATACCTTCATTTTGCATAGCCTCTGCCGTTACGAATGGGTCGAATGCATACACATTCATTCCGAAACCTTTAGCTATTTTAGCTACTAAACGCCCTACGTTTCCGTAAGCGTGAATTCCAATATTCTTGCCTAACAACTCGCTTCCGGTACCTGGTTTGTACGAGTTACGCGCCATCATTACCATCATTCCTAATGCTAACTCTGCCACCGCGTTCGAATTTTGCCCTGGGGTGTTCATAGCTACGATACCACGAGCGGTACATGCTGCTAAATCTAAATTATCGAAGCCAGCACCAGCGCGAACCACCACTTTTAAATTTTTTGCTGCATCTACTACCTCTTGAGTAACCTTGTCGGAACGAACAATTAAAGCACCGGCATCGGCAACAGCATCTAAAAACTGTGCCACCTCTGTGTATTTCTCTAATAATGCTAACTCATAGCCCGCTTTTTCTACAATTTCTCTAATTCCATCAATAGCATTTTTTGCAAATGGCTTTTCAGTTGCTACTAAAACTTTCATATTTTTCTCTTTTTTAATATTTTTAATTAATTGTTTTGTTTTTTAATGCACTAAATTTTAATATTTTACAAAATATTTTCGATTATTTTAATGCAGCGACAAATGTATAGTATTTTTTTGATATTTGCACCCAAAAATATTGTATTTTTGCGCCCTCTTTTTAAACATTATTTAAACATTAATAATAAACAAATATATGAACAGCTATTCTATTTCCAATGCCTCAATATCTCTATCTGAGATTATGGCTTTATTGCAAGATAAAACCCCTATTTCTCTTTCTGAAGAGGCGGCTGCCCACATTCAAAAATGTAGAAATTTTTTAAATGACAAAGTAAAGAAAAGCGACGCCCCTATTTATGGCATTACTACAGGTTTTGGTTCGTTATGTAACACCTCTATTTCGGA
>CAYJOY010000361.1:1517-2140 GCA_964371885.1 uncultured Lentimicrobiaceae bacterium
CGTAATTTGGTCATTTCGCACGCGTGCGGTATTGGCGAAGAGGTGCCACAAACGGTGGTGAAACTGATGTTATTACTCAAGGTTAAATCGTTATCGTATGGCCATTCAGGGGTACAAGTAGCTACTGTTCAACGCCTAATCGATTTTTACAACAACGGAGTGTATCCCGTTGTTTACCAACAAGGTTCGTTAGGTGCTTCTGGCGATTTAGCACCATTAGCACACCTTTGCCTCCCTATTTTAGGGCTAGGAGAAGTTTACTACGAAGGAAAACGTTGCCAAGCGCAAGAGGTAAACGAGAAGATGGGCTGGGAGCCTATCACGTTACAATCGAAAGAGGGGTTAGCACTCCTTAACGGCACACAATTTATGAGTGCTTATGGTGTTTGGCTCGTGTTGAAAGGAGAGCATATTTTAGGACTGGCCGACAAAATTGGTGCCCTTTCATTAGATGCTTTCGACGGCAGAATAGAACCTTTTAACCATTTAGTACATGCGGTAAGACCTCATCAAGGACAAATAGAGACAGCAGCTAACTTCAGATCGTTATTAGAGGGCTCTGAAATTATTACAAGAGCTAAACAACACGTACAAGACCCTTACTCGTTCCGCTGCGTTCCTCA
>CAYJOY010000362.1:0-2136 GCA_964371885.1 uncultured Lentimicrobiaceae bacterium
CTGTTATTCTGAAAAAACTGGCAAGAAATATGATTGTACTATACTGCTTGATGATTCTGGGGGGAAGTATGTTAATTTTAAAATGTCGTGTTTGTGCAACTCCGTAAAAATAATAATAGGGTCTATAATGGCTTGGTGGTTGGGAAGTAAAAGTTGGGAGTTCCCTCTTTCGAGATGTTCTAAACCAGAGGTTTCTATTTTATAGAATAGATGTAAGATTCGGCCTACAAAAAAAGAGAGAAGCGGTTGGCAGTTCAATAATAGAGGAATAGGAACCAACAAGAATACGATGCCAGCCATTAGGAATAATGCGTGCGACGAAAAGAAGTAGGTGAGTATAGTGAATGTGAGCGAAGCAAGGAGGATGAAAATGAATGAAATTTGATTAAAGTAGGCCAGTATAATACATAGGAGCGGACCTTTTACGGCGCGCTGAATCTCAGCATCAAGGGGAACTTTAAAAAAGCCGGAGGCTATGGAGATAATAAAGATGGTAATGCCAAAGGGGATGGGGGAGAGCGGAACAATGAATAGGAACAAAAGAAGCGAAGCAACTAGCCACGAAAAAACAGGGGTGTAACCTAGTAGAAAATGTTTTTTGTCCCATTTTCCTGCTAAAACGCATCCCGCACTAATGCCAACAGCGGCTGCCGAAAGCAGGAGCCCCGTTTGGAAGGCACTCAGCCCTAACTCTTGCTGAGCATATATAAGCAACCCAATTTGCATACTTGCCGCTAGCCACCAAAAGGTAGATAAGACAAAAATAATGGGATTAATACCAGGGAATCTTGCCGTTTGTAGGTATGCCTCTTTTAAGAACTTAATAGGATTGATACTCTCTTTATTTTTCGTCTGCTCCTCCTTTGCCTCCATGGTAAAACTGCTAACAAGTCCCAAAATAGCCCAGACAAAGAGGAGTAAATAACAACCAATATGTGGAATTATATCAACAAAGAAAGAGGCCATGATGGTTCCAGTTAGCATCCCTGTAAAAGATATGGCCTCCATTCCTCCCATTCCGACCGAAATGCTGTTTTCACCACCAATGTCACGAATAAGCCCGTATTTAGCAGGACTATAGAGCGAACTTTGTAACCCCATGAGAAATAGTGCCGTAATAACAATGGCTACACTCTGTAATAGAAAGCCCGCAATGGCAAGCCCCATAATACCGATTTCAACAATTTTTGCCACTCTTACAATATTGATTTTTCGATAATGTTGCGTAAGACGCCCTGCCAGCGGTGAACATAAAACGTAAGGGAGTACAAGTGCCGCCGCCGCCATACTTACAACTAGCGCCTGATGCTGTGCACTTACCCAGTGAATGGCAATAAACGAAGCAAGTGTCTTAAGATAATTGTCGTTAAGTGTTCCCCATAAGTTGGTGATGTATAATGGGGCGAAGCTTTTTTTCATGCTATGAAATTTTTAGATTTTCCCTTTTATCCATTTTTCATGCGATGCGGTACCATCTGTAAATAGCACTTTTAAAATGTAATACCCCTGTGGTAAATGCGCTACCGAAACCATGAAATGGGTATTTGCTCCCTGTTCAGTGTAGAGTGATCTTCCAAATTAATCGAATATTGCAATGGTAGCAATAGCTTTTGAGGAGCTAATATGCAGCGTAGTAGTAGCAGGATTGGGGTATATGTTGGTGAAATTGGTTGCTTTAATGTCTTTTATCTCCGTTGTGTTTTGATAAGCGGTGTAAAAGTTAGGGATGCCGTATCCCATTTCGTTGTTGGGGTTATTATATTGCCGATGCAATAAGCCGCTCCTTAATTTGCTGTGGCGTTTCGTTAGGGTATGCTTGTATGAGGCAAGCAGTGAGACCACACAGTACTGGCGACGAAAGTGATGTGCCGTTAACCAAGTAAATGTTGCCATCCTCTCTATAGGCGCTAGTCCGGTATCCCATAGCCATAAGTTCGGGCTTTTGTATGCCGGCTCCGTTCGGGCCAACTGAGCTAAAGTGCACGTACTCGCCCTGCTCGTTAACCGCACCAACGGTAATAACCTCTGGGTTGTTGCCAGGACTGGCTACCCAAGGAAACGATGTGCCGTTAGAATTTCCCGCCGAAACAATTACGTGTATCCCTTTGGCCACTGCCCGCGATGCCCCGTAAGAGG
>CAYJOY010000363.1:0-2129 GCA_964371885.1 uncultured Lentimicrobiaceae bacterium
AATTGTTACACCTTCAGTACTTAATGTGTAAAGATAATTACAACTTTTTAAAGTACGATTCATATCTATCTTGTGCTGAAATATTGAAAATTGACAAAACGAAATTGATAAACTCAATTTCGGAGGCGCAAACCACAATTAAAGGTTCTGTATTAGATGCTGATATGGAAAATATTTTAAAATTAGTAAGAGGTTCAAAGGTTTTCTCCAAGAAAGAGAAGGAGAATTATTTCGCTCCTTAAATCTTTATCATTACACGATTTGTAAATGAAACCACGTCATTGCGCATTTAAAGTATGCAATGTATAAAAACCATGAGAATAACAACAGAAAAATGATTATAGAAATCACAATAGAAAATAATCACGACTACGTGGCGCTGATGCAGCCCTACGAAAAGGAGTTTGCGCCCATTACGAAAATAGAGCCAGGCGCGGATGGCCTATACCCACCATCGACGCCAGTAGACGACACCCACAGTGGCTTTTTATACTATATCGACGGAAAAGCAGTGGGATTTATAGTAGTATACGTGGGCCAACAGCCGTACGATGTGAGCGAAATGTTTGTACTGCCACCCTATCGCATCCAAGGCATCGCGCAAGCGTTAGCCATCCATGCATTCCAAACATTCCCTGGCGAGTGGCAAGTCCGCCAACTCAAAGAAGCTACAAACGCTCGTGCATTCTGGCTAAAAATGTTAACCCACTTTACCCATAACCATTTCACCGAAGAGGTGGTCCCTGATGAAACCTGGGGCGAAGTATACCGTCAGCAATTTGTGGTGACGGAATGTAATACAGCAAAAACAAAGCCTAAAAAGAATCATTAATTAAAAAACTTGTTCATCTTGTAAATCTTGTCTAAAAACTTTGCGCCAAACAAGGAAACGAAAACGCGCCAAATTAGGAAATTCAAAAAAAAATAGTATCTTCGCGCCTCAAAATAAAGGAGTGTATGAAGTGGTATAAATCCTTCATACACTGGCCAATAATATTGATACTACCAAAATGAAATCCCCTGCTTTTAAAATGATTCTTACCGCTCTGGGCGACTACGCCTACAAAAGAACCGATGGCGTGTACATCGTTCCGATAGGATGTTTTAAAAATTAATGAATAAAAATAATAAAAGATGAAAATAGTAACCATTGTTGGGGCAAGACCTCAATTTGTAAAAGCCGCAGTGGTGAGCAGAGCCTTGGCTAAAACGCCCAATGTAAATGAGGTGCTTGTGCATACAGGTCAACATTTCGATAATAATATGAGTGATGTTTTCTTCGAGGAGATGGAGATTCCAAAGCCACATTATTTTTTAAACATTAACGGATTAGGTCATGGTGCCATGACAGGACAAATGCTCGAAAAAATTGAAGAGGTGCTCCTGCAAGAAAAACCCGATTGGGTGCTCGTGTACGGCGATACCAACTCAACTTTGGCAGGTGCGTTAGCGGCCAAAAAACTACACATTAAACTAGCACATGTTGAGGCTGGTTTGCGTTCCTTTAACATGGAAATGCCCGAAGAAATAAATAGAATTTTAACGGATAGAATAAGTAACCTCTTACTTTGCCCCACGCAGCAAGCGATACAAAATTTAGAAAAGGAAGGGTACGCCAACCTAAATACCACCATGCTTAATATTGGCGATGTAATGCAAGATGCCGCCATCTTTTATGCTGCTAAATCTCGAAAACCAAATGTAGAACTCCCTGAAAAGTTTATACTTTGCACGCTGCATCGTGCCGAAAATACCGATGATCCCGCGCGATTACAAGGAATTTTTACGGCATTAGAAAAAACCTCGCAAACCGATAAAGTGGTCATCCCTTTGCACCCTAGAACCAAGGCCAAACTCACAGCAGCTGGTTTCAATTTCTCAGCATCCTCTATCGTTTTTATCGATCCAGTAGGGTATTTAGAAATGGTGCACCTGTTGAAAAACTGTAGCCTTGTCATGACCGATAGCGGTGGCTTGCAGAAAGAGGCATACTTCTTCCAGAAATACTGCATTACCATCCGACACGAAACAGAATGGGTAGAACTTGTTACAGAAGGATACAATACATTAGCAGGAAGCGAAGAAGCAGTGATTTTGCAATGTTATGATGCGTGGCAAAAAATGGATAA
>CAYJOY010000364.1:0-1612 GCA_964371885.1 uncultured Lentimicrobiaceae bacterium
GTTGTGGTAATGTTGTTGGCTACGAGGTTAATAGGCTCTTCGCAAGGGGTAGGTGTTCTGAAATATACTTGTAAAGTTTGATTTTGGAAGATGGGCTCGAATGTATAGCTCTCCACTATTCCGATGTTAGTTCCCGATACAATTACGCTATCTATTAACGCGCCATTGTCAGCGGTGAAGTTGTAATTAGGTGTGCTCGCTTCGTAGTATAATGTGGTGCCGTTAGGCTCAATAGTCCCTGGTCCGAAAGCCGTGGCAGTAACGCTATACTGTGGTACCAACGTGGTAACTTCTAGAGTAGTCCAGTTACTAACAAGATTGTCTAAGCAGTTCGCTTTTACCTCTACTTGGTAAGTGGTGCTAGATAATAGGTTGCTGAATGTATAGTTCGTGGCAGTGCCTACCTCAATGGTTTGCCATGTGGCAGCAGTCGCCATTTTGTATCTTAGCGTATAGCTGATGGTGTTATTTTCGTTGCCATCGTTCCAATTGGCGATAAATCCTGTTGTGGTAATGTTGTTGGCTACGAGGTTAATAGGCTCTTCGCAAGGGGTAGGTGCCCCCGAGATAGTAATGTTGTCTACTCCAATATTATATCCAAAATTATCATAACCTTCAAAGGCAATTTGGTAAGTTGCGCTAGGGTTGGGTAGTTGCATTGTTACCTCTTCCCAGTTGGTAATAGAGCTCGCATAGTGATTTAGCATCACCCAATTTGAGTTTTGCGAGGTGCGGTAGTACACGGTGAGTGTATTTTGGTCGCCACTCCAATTAGGTTGCACATAATAAAAATTTAAACTAGGTTGATTCAGCGCGGTTAGGTTCAGAATAGGCGATACCAACTTTGTTCTTGCTTGTGAACTGCTTCCAGAGTAGAAGCTAGCATATTGGTTACCGTCTGCGGCAGGTAATAAATCTGGATGAAAAGATTCTTCAAGAGTCCAACTCTGAGATCTATCCTCGTAAATTTGCTCCCAGCAACTGAGTGTTCCTTCAAAACTTTCATGCCAAGGAAATTGTGTTATATATGTATCTTCACAAAGTGTGGTAAAAGAGAGCTCGTGCCATAGGGTATAATCGGTGCCGTTACACGATTTTCTAACATGTAGATTATATGAGGTAGATGGTGCTAGTTCAGAAATTGTGATAGGAAAATCGGCACTCGTAACAGTAACAGCTTCGTCGGTATTAATCGTTAAATGCGATGGGGCATAAGCATATTGGTAAGTGTCTGAAGATGTATGGTTACCAATACCTAGGGTTACAGAATTGGGGGAAATCTCTTCAATTACCACTTCTGAAGGAGCTTCACATGCCTCTATATAGAAGCTGGCATCATCCCCAGAGAAGGTGATATTAGAAATGTCAATTGTTGTAATAGGGGTTCCGTCGCTATAAAATGGGTATGGTGATGTTGTACCATTGAATGTAACCCTTCCGTTAATTCCCATGTTAGCAGTCGATATAGAGCCTGTTACACCAGGTACCCCATTAGGTCTAAAAACATACATTTCATCTAAAGTGGTTGTTCCATTGGTATAGGCATTTCCACTAAAATTTCTGTTAATTCTATAAATAAGTACCCCTGTATTAGGTGCGTTATCGTAGGCAT
>CAYJOY010000364.1:1622-2114 GCA_964371885.1 uncultured Lentimicrobiaceae bacterium
TGTTTCTATTACGGTGTTCAATTACAATCCACTGGTCTGGATCGTCGGTTTCAATAGCGTAGCTTTTTACCCCTTCATCTTGGCTGGCTACAGATTTTAAAGAGTAGGTGCCAGGTGAAGTGATGAAGGTAGGTTGTGGAAGCCAATTTCCATATTTCCACTTAGTGTATGCGCTCATTTGCTGAGGAGGACGTGCATTAGAGGCCATTAAATCCCACGAACCAACAGGGATATAGCCTTGCGAAGAGTAGTGATAAAAATCGGGAAACGATAATGAGTGCCCCATTTCGTGAGAAAGTGTAGAGACGCCAAAGTGACTACTCGATCCCTCTAACATAAAGTTATAGTCGTAAACTCTTTTTCCGTTTATGTACGCATGCTGGGTGTATAATGCCCATCTATGTGGCCACAAAAGGGTATTCCAACCATTCGTACTCCCTTTTATAACGAAACACACATTGTCTACTAGACCATCATTGTTATAATCAACAT
>CAYJOY010000365.1:0-907 GCA_964371885.1 uncultured Lentimicrobiaceae bacterium
TTTTACATAGCTGACTTGCAATTTTAGCCAGTGTTTTGCTGGGTGCCACTCCAATGCTTACTGGTATGCCTGTTTCTCGCTTTACTTTTTTAGCAAGTGCTTCGGTTTCCTTTTTTAAAGTGTTAACTTCTATGCCGCTAAAGTCAATAAAGGCTTCATCTACAGAATACACCTCAATGGCTGGGGTGTGCCTTCGCAGTGTTTCCATTACCCGTTGCGAAATATCAGCATATAGTAAGTGGTTGGCAGAGAAAAGGATAATATCGTGCTTTTCCACTAACTCTTTTACTTGGAAAAGTGGGATCCCCATTTTAATACCCAATGCTTTAACCTCGTTGCTACGAGCAATAACACAGCCATCGTTACCCGAAAGTACCATTACCGGACGGGTTAGCAAATCGGGGCGAAATAAACGTTGACACGATACGAAAAAATTATTACAGTCGCATAGACCAATCATAGTTGTAGCTATAGTTTCTGAATTACATATTTCACCACACCCCAAATGGTATCTTCAGGGCAAATCACTTTGCCATTGTTAAATTTTAGTACCCCTTTAATTATGGCAACCCTTCTTACCACCAATTCCCCATCAATAGCCACTACTACCACCGAATTGTTGTGCACTGGCGCACTTTTGTCTATAATGAGCAACTCCCCATCTGCTGTCTCAAGACGGGCAAAGAAAGTAGCAGGGGGGTTAGATATTAAAAGTCGATTCAAATCTAAGGGAAGCGTGTACCCTAATGCTTGATCTTTTTCCGAAAAATGGAGACTTTTATTCTCAATATGGCTAGGGAAGAAAGGCATTTTTTTGAATTATAGAATAAGATGTTTTTTAAGGTGCAAAGTTACCCTTTTTCCTGAAATTACTGATGAGGTTTGTGAAAAAATACCTTTTTTTAAA
>CAYJOY010000365.1:917-2114 GCA_964371885.1 uncultured Lentimicrobiaceae bacterium
TTTTTAAAAGAGAGATGGATGAGGTCGAGCTTTTTGCGCTTTTTAGGGAGAAAATCTCCGAAAAATAACCGTAGATATAAGAGTGGATGTGCAATGATTTTTAATGCTGTTGTGTAACTTACTTATAATTAGATTACTGTTTGATGATATTTTTTTTGTAATAATAGGCGGAGCTAATGTAAAAAAGTGTATTTTTGCGCTTGGATTTTGGAAAACAAAGTAGGTCTCTTAGCTCAGCTGGTTAGAGCACCTGACTCATAATCAGGGGGTCCTTGGTTCGAGCCCAAGAGGGACCACAAAAACGCTCCTTATTTTCGATAGAAAGTAAGGAGCGTTTGCTATATAATACAGTTTTTTAGGAACTTAAAAGGTTGTTTTTTAGTGGTGTATGGACTTAGTTTTATGGCTACCAGGAAGTTTTGAGGCTTTCAACTTTCAACCTTCAACTTTCAACTACTCCCGTGCCACCACCAACTTCTCTTCCACCACCCCTTTTCGGGTGTAGGCTTTTACAATGTACAGTCCGGTGGGGAGGTGGGCAATGTTGAGGAGGGTGGCGTAGCTACCGAATGTGGGGAGCTCCATTACCCTTTGCCCTGCGAGGTTGTAGACCTCTATTTTGCGGATGGGTTCATTCTCTGTTTTTACCATTACTTGCGAGGTGGCGGGGTTGGGGTAAATTACCATTTCGTTTTCTAGTGCTGTTTCAGCAATAGCGGTAGGGGGTGGGTCGGGCCACGTTCCCGTTTCTCCTGCTGGCCACCCCAACGAGGCGATAAAGATGTCGCGAGCTGAAGTAGTTAAAGGGTTTACATTTTCTAATATGGTGTCGCCAATAGTAAAGGTACGCCCCCTAAAAGTACCCGCGGTGTAAAGGTTGCCATTGGGAGAAGCTTTCAGATATACTTCACCCATCCCTATATTCATAGCCACTGGGTTAATTTCCATCTTCCTAGATATATAACTCAACGATTGGGTAGGTTGGTGATATATGGCAATATAGTGTCCTTTTTCTAAATATTGAGAAAATATTGAAGCGTTACTGTAATGAGTATTTCCACAAAACAAGGCAATATTTTCTTCATCAATAGGGGTAATGGCACTGATACCCCCTCCTTCTATCCCCCTATGAAAGGTATCTTGATAAGAAATAACCCCCTCGCTATCCATTTTGATAATACCATTATCAAGTGTAAT
>CAYJOY010000366.1:0-2099 GCA_964371885.1 uncultured Lentimicrobiaceae bacterium
TCCCCTTTAGATGGCCTCCTCCTCGCTTCTTCGTTGCATCAATTCCCGAATCATCGATAGAGGGAGTAACTTCGTAAGGAGCGCAATAACCATAGCAATGCCACCTCCAGTAAGTATAGTGTAAATAACGTTGTCGTTATTCCAAAGTGTAAGTAAATATGCCATAGGTATAACAAAGAGGGTGTAAAGAATACATTTTTTTATTCGGAAACTTTTAATAGAGAGTTTCAACTGAGTAAATGCAATCACAATTTGGATAATAGCCACCACGCTTTGAGTAGTGAGACTTGCAACTGCTGCCCCCGCTCCCCCTAAGCGTGGAATGAGAATGAGATTGATGATAATGTTGACGAATATTCCTGCTAAAGCCATAATGTTTAGCCATTTCATACTCCCATTTGCGGTGAGCAGTGTCCCAAAAATATAAGAGAGCGACATGGGTAGAAGGCAAGGAAACAGGATTAAGAACACAACGGCACTTTCGCTAGCATGATTTGTGTACAAAAGCTCCATTAGGGGGGCTCTATTAAATACTAATATAGAGATCGTAGTTGCGGCATAGAAATAGAGAAGCGTGAATGAGGTATGAATAATGGGGGTGAGATTTTCTTTTGATTTCAACATTTTGGAAAATAAAGGGAGAAGTATTACAGAGAGAAGGTAGGCTACCATTACAGCAGCGTCTAGTAAGCGGAATGCCGAAGCATAAATACCTGCCTCGTATGCCCCAATTTCTGCCGGTAGCATTCGTTCTATCATTACAGAATCGATGCGGCAATAAAGCGACATGAGCAAGTATAGCAATGCAAAAGGAAAGCTCTTTTTAAGAATTACAGTAAAAAAAGGGAGGTTCCACCTTA
Organism: uncultured Lentimicrobiaceae bacterium; assembly: GCA_964371885.1. Classification (GTDB taxonomy): domain Bacteria; phylum Bacteroidota; class Bacteroidia; order Bacteroidales; family WCHB1-69; genus CAYJOY01. The sequence goes on from CAYJOY010000366.1 coordinate 861, forward strand.
ATCTAATGGTAGATTGCGTTTTCTGTAAAATGATAAAAAATGCAACTAGCGAGGTGATTATGTAGGCAACGGTTTGGCTATACACATACCATTCAATAGTGAATAGGTGTCGTTGAGGGTAGAACCATAGTAAATAGCTGCATATAACAACCATAATAACCCGATCTAGGATTGAAAGGATGCTGTCGGTTTTAATAAGGAGTAGTGCAGAGATGTTAGAACGGAAGTATAGTGTTAATGCATTGAAAAATTGATTGATAGCTATTGCTATTAAAAGAGTCAGTTCCCCGCGATCGTAACCAATAATAAAGCCAATGGCAAGTGCAGTAGCAAGGTAAATTCCCCCTAACGCTAGTTTGAGGGTGAGTATTCCTGAAATATGTTTGGAGAGAAGTTGGGTGTTTTGGGCAATGTTACGATTGTTGAAGTTAGTAACCCCCATGTCTAATAACATGTTGAGGAGAAAGGTGAAGTTAAAGATAGCAAAGTACATGCCGTAAGCCTCGGCTCCAACCCTATTTTGTATCCCAATGTCTATCCCTAAAAGCCAAAAAGGTTTGATAAGCAGGTTGAGAAAAATAAGGACCCCAGCGTTAAAAACGAAGTCTTTTCTATTCATGTACTAACATAATCTTGCGCAAAATCAAGGCGCGAAAATACAACTTTTGTGCTAACAATCTTTCAAAAGCGCATCTAAAATTATATACTTCTAAAAATAAACGGTTGAAAATAATAAAACATCATAGCATAAATGTGTTTAAGTAGTTGGATCTATACAATATTTTTGCTTTTTTAACGTAGTAGATGGGTTAAAACTCATAATAAGCTTTTGAATACAAGAACCGTTTTTTTACTTATTCTATTCTTGCTAACTGTCGTTCGTGCTGTTTCTCAGGAAAATACATTTTTGACAGGTAAAGTACTTGCCAAAAATAATGTTCCTATTGATGGTGTGGTAATTACGAACAGTGCTAACAATGATGTTGTGCTAACCAATAAAAATGGGGAGTACAAATTGCAGCTTCCATCGCAAGTGGAAATAATTATAGGATTTAAACATGTTGCTTTTGTTGACACTTTGATGACTATCACGCTACAAAGTGGGGAGAATATGGTGCGTAATGTAATCTTGAATTTTTCAGAAAATAAAATAGAAGGGGTAAAAGTGGCCTCAAGGTATGAAGATGGTTATTTAAGAGTTGACCCTAAATTGTCGTTTAGCGTCCCTACGCCATTAGG
>CAYJOY010000367.1:0-2086 GCA_964371885.1 uncultured Lentimicrobiaceae bacterium
TAAAACATATTCATTGGCTTCCCATTGTGCCGTGGCAATTTGGTTTTCGGTATATTCCCAAATGGTAGTTGTTTTAAGGGTATCTATACCAATCGTCCATCCTAAGAAAGTGTAACCAGTGCGAGTAATTTCGGGTAAAGAATCTAGTGTAGTATTAGCTTCTACAAACTGTGAAGTGGTAGTAGTGATGCCGCCGTTAGGATTGAACGTTAAAACGTATAGGTTTTTATCAATCCAGCTGGCGTATAGAGTGGTATCTTGGGTTACGGTATCTGCATAGAAGTTCCATTCTGAGGTGAGTGCCGCATCGTTGAACCAGCCGCCAAAGTTAAAGTTTACCTTAGCAGGCGAGGCAGGTACAGGGGTAATTACACTGTTGCGTGCCACCATAACCGATGGTACATGGCTACCGTCATTGGTCTCGTAGTTTACCATAAACCCTGGCAACCATTTGGCGTAAAGGGTGGTATCTTGGGTTACTGTATTTGAAGCAAAATCCCATGCAATGGTACAAGCTTCGTCTACAAACCAATTGCCGAAAACATAGTCGGTAGCTTCTGGAGTGGCAGGCATTCCCATTAACGAATCTTTGGCTACTAATACCGGATTGGGCATATAGGTAGCTGATACACCGTTAGTGGTGGCAAAGGTTACTGTTAGGGTATCGCCTTCAGGTAATACTTTAGTAGAGCCTCCCCAATTGGTTGGAATTAAGTAATGGTCGTTAAAAGCGAGTTCGTGCCCAGTAAAGGTACTGCGTTGGCTATTAGGCTCTGTGTTGCCATTTATTATTGATAGTCCACTACGTAATTGATTTTCTGTTAATTTAGCGCCTAAGAACACATTTAAGAATGAACTATCGCTATCTACAGAAATGCCAATATTAGGGAAGCGGAAAGGGGCATTGAGTGTAATACCATTGCCTGAAGTCCCCGCATTCTTAAACATGTCGGTTACAAAGCACTTTTCAGCACTAGTAATACCTTGTGGTAGATTAAATACCGTGTTAAATGCTTCAAAAGCGGTACAATTGGTAAACATAAAGCTTGCAAAATGTTGGGTAATAGTATTGACACCTTGTGGGAAGTTAAAAATTGCGTTCATCCCTTCTAAGGCAGTACAATTTTGGAACATCCCCGACACGAAGTATTCGCCCACATTGGTTAAGCCGTGAGGTAAGTTAAACACGTTGTTCATAGATGTTAACGAGGTGCAATGCTCGAACATATACGACCCGAACGCATCCCCAACTTGAGTAGCCTCTTGTGGGAGGTTAAACACGCTGTTCATGTTTTGTAATGAAGAACAAGCAGAGAACATAATGTGTCCCAATCCATCTCCAGCCGTGGTAATATTTTGAGGGAGGTTAAATTCATCGTTCATTGTTTCTAAAGCAGTACAGTTGGCAAACATCCCTGTAGCAAAATCTTCGCCCACTGTGGTTAACGCTTGGGGAAGGGTAAACCCATCGCTCATGGTTACTAAAGAGGAGCAATTTTTAAACATCGATTCGGCAAAGAACCCTTCTGCTTTTTCAATCGAATCCCATCCATCTCTAAAGCCTCTACCGGTAGCGGTTAGTTGTGTACAACCCCAGAAGGTGCGGTACCACTCATAGTGTGGTTGGGCGTCTGTTGGGTTGGCTATCTGTTCTGCTTTACGAGTCATTAAAGGGGTAAAAACTGAGGTAATAGCAGTAACGCGCTCTTTGTTTACAGTGCTATTGGCAGTATTTTCGGTAGTTGCATCGCTGAAACCGAAAGCTGCCAACCACGCATCTTTGCTACCATTAGGGGTAATGGTAATTTCATACTCGCCAACGGCATCATATTGGTGACGAATTCCTCGTGAATTTTCCTCATTTTGCGGAGCCCCTGGGAGTGTATTATCTATAACAGTGGTGTCGCCATCGCCCCAAGAAATAGTCCAATTATAGGGGGTGTGCCAGTTAGAACCGTAGACATTAGTGCCAGAACGACCCGATAGTGGAATGGCAAAATATCGCTGATTACTCTCTACTATATTTACTTTAAAAGCAAACTCCTCTTTTATCCAACCGGCATATAAGGTAGTGTCTTGTGTAACG
>CAYJOY010000368.1:0-2085 GCA_964371885.1 uncultured Lentimicrobiaceae bacterium
TGTCGGAGGTGGGGTCGAGGGTAATAGTTAAGAGGGTATCGTTGGAAATTATGGCAGTTACATTGCTCGGCGTGGGTGTTTGCCCCCAAGTTAAGGGAATAGCTAAGCTAAGCGTGAAGAGGAAAAGGATAAATTTTTTCATTTTTTTGGTGTTTTGTTATTGTTTATATTTTATATAATATTCATTGAAACAGGTAAATAGCATCCTTTTTTTTCATTTTTTTAATGCAAGATGGGGAATTGCAAAGATACACTTTTCAGCTATACTAGTCCCCCTTTTACTACCACTTTACTTCTGCCATTGGCCTCTTTTATTACTTGTACTTGGGTATTGATGGCATCTGTCATTTCGGCAACGTGCGATATAACTCCAATTTTACGTCCTTGTTGCGATTGTAAATTTTCGAGGGCATTCATTGCTATGCGTAGGGTGTCGGCGTCTAAAGTCCCAAATCCTTCATCAATAAATAGCGATTCTATCTGCATCTTGTTAGAGGATAGCGAGGAGAGCCCTAATGCCAAGGCGAGGGAGATAAGGAACGATTCGCCACCCGAAAGAGAGTGAACCGAGCGTACTTCGGCGAGCATATCGTGGTCTATTACTTGCAACGATAAAGATTCTGGCGAGATACGTTCCAAAGAGTAGCGCTGTGTAATGGTGCGGAGATGTTGGTTGGCATACGCCAACAGCAAGTCGAGGGTGTAGCCTTGGGCTATAGTTTTAAATTTTCCACCATCGGCAGAGCCGAAAAGTTCGTTGAGTTTCTTCCAATGGTCGGCCAGCACTGCTTTTTGAGCGAGCTCTTTTTCGTGCTTTTCGGCTTGCTTTTTGTTGATGTCATTACTCTTAACAGCTACATTGATTTCTGTTTGACGCGCTTTACTTACGGTTAACAAAGCAGTTGCATTTTGTTTTCTCTCTAACAGTAACTCTTTTGTTTCGTCGAAAGTTGGCTTTTCTTCTAAACAATTATGATTTTTGTGATTCTGTTCACGCTCTTGTTGCAAGGTTATGGCCTTTGTTTTTCCTTCGTTGAGTTGGTTAAGTGCTTCTTGCTCGGTTAACATCCACTGGTTATCTTTCTCGAGAAGTAGGGCTAAACGTTCTAAAGTTAATGGGTCTTCTCTTTTTGCCAATTCATCGCATATAGCTGTTGTTGTTTTAGCCGACTTTTCTGTATTTTCGTTGAATGCTGTCTCTATTTGCGTTATGCTTCCTTTTAAGGAGTGGGTTGCTTCGCTAAGTTCGGTATGTACTTGCGTTGTTTTTTGTAGATTGTCTTCGCGTACTTTCTTTTGTTCTTGATAAATAGCTTTCACTTCCTCGGCGGTTTTACCTCCTAGCAATGTTTTGGCTTGTGCCTGTAATTGTGATTGTTGCGACAAATCTGTGGCTATTGCCTCTTGTTTCTCTTTTAATCTCGAGAGCAACTCGTCATACTGTTTCGTATTCTCTTTAACGGCTTGCAAATTCATTTCGAGCTGATGAGTTTGCGTTTGTGCTGTTTTTTCATTTTCTTTCCATTGGCTGCTAATTTGTTGCAATTGTGCTACCAAACTTCCCGCTTCGAAAAGCGATTGCCAATCTTCTACCCCCTGCATTAATTCTGCAATGGTATTCGCTTCGTTTTGATAAGAGGTGGTGTAATTATTCACCAAAGTAAGCAAGGCTATCCTTTCTTCGTTTTTATTTTTTATAGTCGTTTCGTAATGTACTATTTGTTGCTCAACCTGCTGTTTCCTTTCATTTAATTCTTTATCGGCTAAACTATTATCGGTAATTAGGTGGGTTTCGTGGTGTTTGCTCCCACAAACAGGACAGGGCTCACCTTCTATCAATTTGGCACGTAGCAGCACCACTTCGCTGGGCAACATTTCGTTAAGGCGTTCCAACGCTTCCTTTTCTTGCTGAAGCTGATTTTTGCTCGCGCTCAATATTTTATCGCAACATTCTATTGAGGCGAGGTTGTCGTTTTTCATCTTTTTATAAGAATAGGCTTGTTGAATAGCTATAATAATCGCATCTAATTTCGTTATCGCATTGCTATACTGGTTGTGTTTTGTGAACCAATCTCTTAACCGAGT
>CAYJOY010000369.1:0-1575 GCA_964371885.1 uncultured Lentimicrobiaceae bacterium
ATAAATAAACAGGGGCAAACTCATTTCTTTTTATTTTATCTAAAATTTGAGGGAAATTTAAACTTGCCATTTGGTAACTATTTATTAATTAATAAGATTGATGTTGGTTTTAAGTTTTTATTAAGCTATAAAAACAGTTGGCAAAAATAATGTTTTTAATCCAATTTTAATCTCTTTTTTATTCAAAAAAATATTGTAATTTTGCACCCCAAATTTAATGCGTGCTTTCAAGCATCGCCATTTACAAATAAAAAGTATAATTACGAAAGAATGGAAATTAATCGTTTAAATGACAGTGAGTTAGTAAAAGAGATAGAGATAAGACTAACCAAAGAGGACTACTTAGAGAAAGTGGAGGCAGAGTTAAAGAAGTTGAGAAAAACAGCCCAAGTTCCTGGTTTTAGATCGGGTAATGCTCCAATGGGAATGATAAGAAAGATGTATGAGAAGTCGGTACTTGCCGATACTGTGAATATGCTCTCTAGCGAATCGTTATTCAAATATACAGATGAAAACCAAATAAAATTTGTTTTTGAGCCTATTATAAATGAAGAGAAATCGAATGTTGATTATGAAGGTGATGGTTCGTTTGTTTTTGTGTTCGAGTTGATCATGGACCCAGCCATTGATGTTGATTTTGCACAAGTGCCTCCAGTTACCTATTTAAAAGTGGTAGCTAGCGGAGAGGAAACCGATAGATTAGTAGCAGGTATGCGCAGAGAGCATGGTGTTATTGAGTCGGCGCAAAAAGTAGATGAAAATAATGATACTATTACTGTAAATATTCCAGATTTTGAGAATCCAATAGTGATTCATTTCAATAAATTAAACGAGGAAGGTAAAGCGAAGTTTATGGGTGCGGCAGTTCACGATGTGATGGATGTTGATTTTGCCACTATTTTCGACAATGAATATTCTATGAAACAATGCCTAGGCATAGGTGAGATAGAAGAGGGTGCCTCTTTCCAATATTCGGCTACCATTGTTGAAGTTTCAACTTGTATTTTAGCAGAAGTGAACGAGGAACTTTTCAAAAAGGCATTCCCTAACGAGGAAATTACCACCGAAGAGGCGTTCAGAGCACAGTTAGCAATTCCATTAGAAGCACATTTTGTAAAAGAATCTAATACATTGTTCTACTATTTAGCTATGGAAACCATAATTAAGAACAATCCGTTTACTTTACCAAGCGATTCTATAAAAAGATACCTACTCAGAGCTAATACCAATATTACAGAGGCGCAATTAGAGGCAGAGTATGATGAGTATGAAAAATATTTACGCTCAAATTTCATGCAAAGTGCTATTGCGAAAATGGGTGAAATAAATATTACACTTGATGATGTTAAGGCATATATGTCGAACTTCTACTTCCAAAATTATTTCTCGTACATGCCAGAAGAGAATAGAGAAGAGATAAACAAAACGATTGATGGTATTGTAGAGAAAACGTTAAAAGATGAGAAGCAGGTAAAACAAATATACGATATGCTTTTTGAGGAGAGAATTGCCGAATTCTTAAAAACGAAAGTGGCTATGAACGAGGAAATTTGTACCCCTATAGAGTTCAAAGAT
>CAYJOY010000369.1:1585-2073 GCA_964371885.1 uncultured Lentimicrobiaceae bacterium
AAAGCGGAGTTTGATAAAGTAACAGAAGGCGAAGCAGAAGCTCCTAAAAAAGAGAAAAAACCGAGAGCCACTAAAGCAAAAAACGAGACCAAAGAGGAAGATAATGAATAGTAACGAATTTAGAAAATATGCTGTTAAGCATCATGGAATAAGTAGCTTGCGTATAGAGCAGTATCACTCTATGGCTAAGAACTACATCACCCCTTATATTATTGAGGAGCGTCCTATGAATATTACGCAATTAGACGTTTTTTCAAGATTGATGAAAGATCGCATTATTTTCTTAGGGGTTCCTATTTACGACGATGTGGCTAATATTATTCAGGCGCAGCTGTTATTTTTAGAATCTCAAGATTCGGAACGCGATATTCAAATCTATATCAATTCGCCAGGCGGTTCGGTGTATGCGGGTTTAGGTATTTACGATACCATGCAGTACCTAAAACCTCAAATATCAACAATATGCACAGGTATTGCAGCCTCGATGG
>CAYJOY010000370.1:0-2067 GCA_964371885.1 uncultured Lentimicrobiaceae bacterium
AATCTACGCAATATCTCATCTCAAATCTGGGCAAAGCAATTTTTAGAAGTCCCCTATAACCACAACCATTTAATGAGTAATAAATCATAATTTTATTGAGCAATGAAAAAAACGATATACATATTAGCCGCAATTTTATTATTGGCAACACCCGCAAAAATGGTGGCGCAATCTAAAACGCAATATTTCCAACCCTCTTATGCGCAGAGGCATCACCTAAATCCCGCTTTTGCCCCGCAATCGAGCTACTTTTCTTTAGGACTGGGGAAAACAGACATCATGCTTCGAAGCAATATAGGACTATCTAACTTTATGTACCCTCTTAGCAATGGTGAGCTAGGAACTTTTATGCACCCCGAGGTGTCTGCCGATCAGTTTTTGTCGCAGCTAAGTAAAAAGAACTATGCCGTTGCAGAAGTAGACGTGAGTCTATTATCGGTAGGGTGGTTCCATAATCAATCGTTCTGGACCATTGATTTCGATTTCGATGTAGATATGGGGATGATGCTACCCTACGATCTGTTCAACTTCCTAAAAACAGGGATGGATTCAAATTATAAAAACTACAACATGGAGCATTTAGGAATTAATGCCCACGCCTACGCAACAGCATCGTTAGGTTACAGCCGACCTATTGGCGAAGGATGGCGCGTTGGGGGTAAGTTGAAATTTGTAACCTCGTTGCTTGCTGCCGAACTCGACATCTCTCAACTCAATTTGCAAATGAGCGATAAAGCGTGGAGTGTAGATGCAATAGGAACCGCTACCGTTATGGGCAACGTGTTGCAGCTGATACAAAATAGCGACGGTATAATGGAAGGCTTTATGTTCGATACCGAAAACCTAAAGCCAGCAGGCTACGGTGCCGCCATCGACCTTGGCGCGGAGTATGCTTTTAAAGGTGTGGTTGAAGGATTAAGACTCTCAATGGCAGTAACCGATCTAGGATTTGTGAGATATAACTCCGATAATATCTCTATTGCACAAGCAGAAGGAAATATCAATTACGAAGGCTTTAATAATATAGATTCTGAAGAAGATATACAATCTGTTATAGACCAATTAGAGAATGAGCTATTAGACATGACGCAACTGAGAGTAGTTGATCCTACGAATATTACCCGTATGTTAAATGCTACCCTTAATGTAGGTGCTGAGTATGCTTTTTGTAACAATAAGCTAAGTGCAGCGCTCCTATCATCTACTACTTTTTCGCACTTCATAACCATAGCAGAACTAACAGCTATCTTTAACATGCGCCCTGCAAAGTGGTTCTCTGCCAATGTGAGCTACTCCTTTGCCAATACACACAATGCCATTGGAACCTCGCTAAACCTAACCCCACCATGGGGCATTAACTTGTTCCTCGCCTGCGACTATATATCCCTGAAAACAAACCCACAGTTTATTCCACTCAAAGATGCACATTTCAATTTTCAAGTGGGAATAACTGTGCCATTTGGATACCGTGCTGAACAATTGGAAAAAAAGAAAAATAAAACAACAAACAACAGTAAACCTAGCATCAAATTCGAATAACAATTGCAACGAAACACACATATAGATGTTATTTTTGCAAAAAGTAATTTTTTATGCAATCAATGACGTTTTCTCAGAAAAAAAAACTATATTCGCGGCTTGATATTTGAATAACGAAAATAACATAAATATGAGAAACCTCTACGTAATTCTTTTTGCAGTTCTTGCTACCTTTTCAGTGAACGTTGTAATGGGCCAAACACTGAGAGATGCCGATTATTCGTTTAAAAACTGTCAGTACGAAAAAGCATTAATCGACTATCAAAAAGGGATTAAAAAGCTAAGTCGTAACAGAATAGAAAAAAACAGGGTTACCTTCCAGATAGCAGAGTGTTATCGTATAATGGGGAACCTTAAAAAGGCCGAACAACAATATTTGGCACTACAAAAAAGAAATTATCAAAAAGACAATCCAATGATCCTTTTCCACCTTGGAAATATGTATCAAGCGCGCGCAGAATACGACAAAGCGTTGAATTTTTTTAAAGATTATAAAAAAAGAAATCCAGACGATACCCGTATTGACCG
>CAYJOY010000371.1:0-2056 GCA_964371885.1 uncultured Lentimicrobiaceae bacterium
AAATTCATTGCCAACGTGAGCACAATAAAATGGTTTTACTCTGCAATAGGGGGGGGGTAATGGAGAATGGAGAATGGAGAGTGGAGAATGGAGAATTATTTTTCGTCGAGCTATACTCATTTAATTTATAAAATCTGACATTGTGGGGAAAACGGATTAAATTTGGTTGTGTGCTTTGAATTAACGGCTCCCTTATTTGGCTTGCGCTACCGTATATAACGGTGTTTCCATTTAGTACTGCCTCATCTTTGGTTATATTATAGGTTTTTTTTGAGAATGTAAATAAAAGTTAGTTTAGTTGCCAGCCAGCTATTGGTTCATGTTGTTTACCCGTTCAATGAGTCGTTGCTCCAGTTGGTTCACCCCCGCGTAAGGGAAAGTAGCTGTTACTTTTTCAAATTTTTGGAGGTGTTGGGCCGCTTTTTCGTGATCTTTCTCTATCAATACTAAATAAGCGTACTCTATTCGCAGTGTGGAGGGAGTATTTTGTGTTGCTTTAAAATATTGTTTCACCTCGGGGGTGTAATAATCTTCAACCACCTCTTTTTCGTTACCTTCCAAAACAGAAAGATACACTAACTCGCCGCGCGTGTGGGTAGCCAAGAGTGAGTTGTCAGGCAGACAATTCAGTGCTTCGAGGCAGTATTCCTTCGCTGCCGAAAAATCGCCAACACTCATTGCCCTATCTACCATAAACAATAATCGATTGATACCAATTGTGTTATCTAAATTAGCGGGTTTTCGAAACCAAGCTTCTGGCATCTCTTCAATGAGCCTATTTTCGGCTAAGGCATGGGCATATTGCAACTGTATCCATATGGAGTAATGGTTCTCCCTCGACTGAGAGACCAATTGCAAATTTTTACCGTCGTTATCAATGCCACCCAATTGCATAGGAATAAGGTTGGTAAGTCCTACTATTAATCCTATTATTCCATAAACGGCTAAAAACAACGATAACAATAAATTGTCCTGCAACAGAAGCAATGCAACAAAAGCCGCTATTGAGGTGAACACATTGCTTAGTCCACCACCTAAAAAATATAGTTTATAGGGGATCGCCTCATGGTATGTTGCTGGGGGCGCCATTAAACATTGTCCGCCCGTACCTGGCAAGGAGTTTCGTTTTATACGGTAGCGATTTTTTTCCTTTACTAAAACCAAGTTAAAAATGCGAAACGATGAGAAGCGATAGCCACTGAAGTAACCGCCCACAAAATGTCCCGTTTCATGTATAATAACATGTAGCAACACACTTATCGCCACAAAAGCTACCATTGCACCTCCCACTAACACAGGATGAAAGGCGTCATTTCCAGAGTTTTGCACATAGCGTATTATTAAGGAGGTAGTGCCTCCACCAATTACTCCACATAGTATAAAAAAGACAATTAATAGGGTAATTCTCTTAAGTTTTTGTTGCATAAAATGTAAAGTGTTACGTTCGGAAAAAAGTGGCAAAAGTACACCAATTTTCCAGATAATTACATGCGCAAAAAATCATGTTTAAAGCTATCATTAACGGCATTGTAGCACAGCCGTAAAATGTTGATGCCGCAAATTAACATGAAAAACTTACAATCTACCTTGAACGAAAAAACGTTTATCCGCACTCATCGTTCATTCTTGGTGGCAGTTTCGGCTATCCATTCCTACAATCAACAAAAGATGCTCTTAACCAACGTCAAGGAGCTCCTTATATGCAAAGCCTACTTTACTGGAGAGATGTTGGGGGGGGGTAAGAGGAATATTTGTATACAAAACCTATTTCACAGAGGAAGCACATGAAAACTAAAAGTTTTCCACCAACACCGCCTCGTAATGGGTTACGAAGTAACGATTTTTGTTTCTGCCGCGCACCTCTATGGTGTGGCCTTCGGCTTCTAATTTAGCCTTTTGCGCCTCTATTCCTCCAGGATATTTAGGATTGAGTTCGCCATCGGTTTTCAACACGCGCCAGTATGGGGTTATGTTCTCTGTACGTTGCTCACTGGCCCAAGCTGCTATGGTGATAAAAATTCCAGCCGTAAGCGGACAGGTAAAATCGGCTTGGTGC
>CAYJOY010000372.1:0-608 GCA_964371885.1 uncultured Lentimicrobiaceae bacterium
AATTAACTGGTTTAAAATAGCGGCAGAACAAGGGTGCGCCGAAGGACAGTATTATTATGGCGATTGCTTTAGAGGCGGTTTTGGAGTGAAAAAAAATATGAAAAATGCGGCAATATGGTTCGCCAAAGCAGCCGAACAAAACCATTCAGAGGCGCAAAGTATGTTAGGAGTTTTCTATACACAGGGAGCTGGGGTGAAAAAAGATATGGATAAAGCAGTCAGACTATTTTATTCAGCAGCTAGTCAAGGAGAAGTAAATGCTCAGTATTTATTAGCAATAATTTTCTTAGAGGGAAGCTATGGGATTAAGCAAAATTCGAAAGAGGCAGCACACTGGTTTCGTGAAGCAGCCAATCAAGGGCATCTGACATCGCAATTTGCTCTATCTCTATTATTATCAGATGGAGAGGGTGTAGAAAAGGATGAAGAAGAGGCGCTATTATGGCTGAAAAAAGCAGCACAAAATGGTTATGAACCAGCGCAAGAGAAATTGCAAGAAATAGGAGAGGAGTGGTAGATTAAAAAAGCACGCGGTTAGCCGCGTGCTTTTTTAGAATTAATTGAATATTACGTTGCTTAAAAACTACCTAAATAGTTTTGAGGGGTAA
>CAYJOY010000372.1:618-2050 GCA_964371885.1 uncultured Lentimicrobiaceae bacterium
CAAACTTTTCTCCATTTTGAACAAGCGCTAGTAGATAAAAAAAGCACGCAGTTAGTCGCGTGCTTTTTTATAAGTAATTGAATATTAGGATGCCTTAAAAACTGCCTAAATAGTTTTGAGGTGTAATGCGTAGCAACTCCTCTTTTACAGCACTACTCACGTCTAAAGTTTCTATAAATTCGTGAATAGATGCTTTGTCAATATGGGTTTTCCCTCTTGTTAACGCTTTTAACGCTTCGTATGGCGATGGATAGTTTTCGCGACGAAGAATGGTTTGGATAGCCTCTGCTACTACCGCCCAGTTTTTTTCAAGATCTTGATGTAGTGCACTTTCGTTTAGTAAAAGCTTATTAATACCGCGAGTAGTGGCATTGAATGCAATTAATGTATGTGCTAAAGGCACTCCTAAATTTCGGGTCACTGTACTGTCGGTAAGGTCGCGTTGTAAACGAGAAACAGGTAGTTTTGCAGCAAGACCTTCTAATAACGCATTGGCAATACAAATGTTACCTTCTGAATTTTCGAAATCGATAGGGTTTACTTTGTGTGGCATCGCCGAGGAGCCTACCTCGTTGGGATTCACCTTTTGTTTAAAGTACTCCATTGAGATATAAGTCCACATGTCGCGGTCTAAATCTAATATAATATTGTTAATACGTTTTACCGCATCAAAGTATGCCGCTAAGAGATCGTAATGCTCAATTTGGGTAGTGGTATTTTGACGTACAATTTGTAAACTGTTTTGTAATAGTTTTTCACCAAAAGCTTTCCAATCAATTTGTGGATACGCCACGTGATGCGCATTGAAATTACCAGTGGCACCGCCAAATTTTCCCGTAATAGGAATGTTTTTCAATATTTCGAATTGAATCTCTAAACGTTCTTGAAACACTTTCCACTCTTTCCCCATAGTAGTAGGAGAGGCGGGTTGCCCGTGGGTACGTGCCAACATTGGAATAGCGTGCCAAGTTGTTGATTTTTCCTTGATTAGATTGATTAGCTCTTCTAATTTTGGGAAAAGAATCTCGTGTGAAAATTGGTACAACAAGTGCGGTGTTGCCGTGTTGTTAATATCTTGAGAGGTTAATCCGAAATGGATAAACTCTTTGTATTCAGCAATGTTAAGTTGATCGAATGCCTCTTTTAAGAAGTATTCTACCGCTTTCACATCGTGATTGGTCACTTTTTCTATCCCTTTAATTTTTTCAGCATCTTCGAGCGAGAAGTTGTGATATAGCGCACGTAACGTCTCAAATAAGTTGGCTGGAAATTTTTCCAACTGCGGTAGTGGTATTTCGCAAAGCGCGATAAAATATTCCACCTCCACTTTTACACGTGCTTTAATAAGTGCATATTCAGAGAAATACTCTGTAAGCGATGCTACTTGTCGAAAATATCTGCCATCAACAGGCGAGATAGCGGTTAATTGATT
>CAYJOY010000373.1:0-2033 GCA_964371885.1 uncultured Lentimicrobiaceae bacterium
GTCTGTAGGGTTTTATTTTTCTCAATAGCCCCATTAAGTTCAACTATTCTTTTCTCGAATACTTTTTTATTTTTTTCAAGCGTTGCCCACTCTTTTTGTTTATCGGTCAACACTTTGGCTAGCGTTTCTAGCTGCGTCGCCATTTTAGCGGCTTCTATCAACTCGGGTTGCACCTCTTCCCAACGTTTTTCTAATTCCTCTACATACTTAACAGCTTGATCTTTAGTCGTAGCAGCTTGTTGCAACTTCTCATTATTTTTAATGAGTTGTTCTTGTTTTACAATTAATTGCTTTTGGTTATTATCTCTTTGTTTTTGAGCATTTTGCAACACATTAAAAGGCTCTCTAAAACCTTGCACGCTTTTCAAAAGCGATAAAAAATCGAAACGTGGCTGGGCATTTTCTAGTTGCTCAACAGCGCTTTGTAACTGCATTTCGGCCTCTTTGAGTTCTTTTTGCAATTGTTCCTCTTTAACAATCCATGTTAACTTCTTTTCATCACTTTTCTCTTGCTGTTCTTTTGTTTGTATCTCTTTTGTTAAATTTTGAAGTTCGTCATCTAGCGCACTCAGTTCTTCGCTTCTTAGCAACACAATTCCCTTCAAGGCATTTTCAGCTATTTTTTGTTCATTATCCGCATTTTTTGTCTTTTCATAAATCAAGGTCGATATTTTGGAATAAATATCGGTTCCCGTAAGTTTTTCTAAGAGATCTGCTTTTTCGTTTTTTTTAGATTTCAAGAAGGTAGCGAAGTCGCCTTGTGCCAATAGTACAGCTCGGGTAAACTGGTCGAACGATAACCCTAACAGTTGTTTTATCTGTTCGAGCAATGCAGTTTTTTCTCCCTGCAATGGCTCTCCTGTTTTTATATTCGACACCGTTAAGTTATACTTTTGCAATGGGCTATCTATCTTGTTATGTGCCCTGTTTACCGACCATCGTGCCCGAAAACATTCCCCTGTTACGGCTACAAAATCTACCTCTGCGTATCCACTACCACACCCTTTTCGCAATATATTTCTTGAATCTGATAGTGAGATGATTTTATCTTTTACATCTACCATATTCTCCGATTCTGCTTTACTTGAGCGTGGAGTTTTGTTAAAAAGGGGTAAACATATTGCATCTAATATGGTTGATTTTCCCGAACCAGTGGGTCCTGTAATGGCAAAAATAGGGGCCGAGTGGAGCGGTTCACGGGTAAAATCTATTTCGAATTCTCCTTCTATTGAAGCTAAGTTACAGCCTCTTACTGCTAATATTTTCATTACTCTACCTCTTTTATTACGTTACATAGCATCTCTTTCATAGTATTGGGCATCTCTTCGCCACCATATTTCCTTTTGAAGACCTGGGCTGCCATTTCGAGCGGATCCATCCTTTCCAGTTCCTCGTAGGTCATTATTGTTGCTTCTTCTCCTCTTTTTGCCTCTGTTTCCGATACAAGCCGCACCAATCGTACCGCTTTGTTTTCTAAAGCATCCTCTATTTGTTTTCTCAAGGAGGGTTCTGGCTCCGTAATGAGCACCTTTACTTCTAAGAATGGGGAGTTGTTATTTACTTCGCCATTAGGCAGGTTGGCTATTTGGGCGAGCACCTCGGGCAGTAATGCCGCTTTTTTAGGGAGGCTCAATAATTGAATAGGGGGCTCAAACAGCAACTTCTCAATTACTGTTGTCTCATTAATCGTAACTAAGGTAACCCCTTGTTTGTTATTTACTTCCGAAAACGACATAGGGAGTGGTGTTCCCGAGTAGCGAATATGCTCATCTCGCGATACTATTTGGGCACGATGCAAGTGTCCGAGTGCTGTGTAATTAACGCGTTGTTTAAACACCTCCGACGAAACATAGTCTAACCCTCCTATCATTACCCTTTCATTTCTATCGTTTTCGCTCACTATAGCACCATTTGCATGCAGATGTCCCATGGCAATTATGGGGGTTGCGTTGCGCTCAATAGCTTTTTCTATCAAGGTATTATACATTAAAACCACCCCTTCTCCATGCGTTTTAGCAGACGGGTAGTCTCCC
>CAYJOY010000374.1:0-2032 GCA_964371885.1 uncultured Lentimicrobiaceae bacterium
CAGTGTTTTTCGGCTTGCTTTCTTTAATAGCAATTTTTATAAGTGAATATTTTTAATTATTTTAAATTGTCTATGTTATTTATTTGGCACAACAAGATTCTTTCTCCAAATCCATTACAGAGAAAAAATGTGCAAAATCTTCTGTTGCCTTTTGCCAGTTTCCTTTGTTAATACAGTATCTCACTTTAGGAGCTTCTATTTCACCTTGAATTAAACCAGATTCTTTCAACTCTTTTAAATGTTGCGAAACGGTAGCTTTCGCTGATGGCACAATATCGTTAATATCGACAAAGAAACAGCTCTCTTGTGAGGCTAAAAAGTATAGAATTTGCAATCTTGTTGGATGTCCTAACGCCTTGGCTATTTTGGCAAATTGTTCTAAATCAATATTTTTCATTAATAACGCTTGTTTTGTTTGTTGTTCGCAAAAATACAAATAATATGATACACAACACACAATATTCTTTTTTTATTGTATTTTTTTTTAATAATTTTTGAAAAATACAGAAAATAAACTAATATTCAACAACTTAAAAAAATAATTATTTCCAAAAAAAAGATTAACTTTGCTCATTAAAAATTATGCACCGCTTTATGACAAATTTTTCCTTCTTAGTACTTTCCAAACATTTTCGGTATTTATTAATCGTTATTGTATTAAGTTTAACTTTTAACCCTATGGGGAGCAATGGTCAATCGACAATGTTTCCACTTTCAGCGCCTAGCTATATTTGTTATCGCGCGTTAGATTCTGTGGTAATTGATGGGGAAATTTACGATGAAGCGTGGACTTCAGCACCTTGGAGCGATGCTTTTGTTGATATTCGCGGGGCAGATTACGAAAAACAGCCTATTTACAGTACACGAATGAAGATGCTTTGGGACGACACCCACCTTTATATTGCTGCCGAATTAATAGAGCCGCACATTTGGGCCACCCTCAGCCAACGCGACGCAACCCTATACTGGGATAATGACTTTGAAGTATTTATTGACCCCGATGGGGACACCCATCACTACTTTGAGTTGGAAATTAATGCTTTTGGTACCGAGTGGGACTTGCTCATGACGCAACCCTACCGTTTTGGAGGGACCTACTTGAACGGTTTCACTATGATTGGCTTGGAAAGCGCGGTAAAACATTACGGCACCATTAACAACCCCACCGATGAGGATGAGAAATGGGTAGTGGAACTCAAAATCCCCTTTAAAGCTTTAGTGAATCACACCGTGAAGGCTGGTGATCAATGGCGAATGAATTTCTCTCGCGTAGAGTGGTTGTCGGTAATTATAGAAGAGGGGATGTACCAAAAAGTGAAAGGGAAAGAGGGGTTTGGACACGAAGAGAATTGGGTGTGGGCGCCCACAGGAGCCGTTGATATACACCGACCCGAATATTGGGGGTTTGTACAATTCTCCGAAAAAAGTTCAGGTGACCCCAACGCCGAATTTGTAGTAAACCCCGACGAGACTATTAAATTCACCCTTCGCCAACTTTTGAATGCACAGATGGCGTACTATGAGAAGTATGGCAGGTATGCCGAAGCGATACCTCACATTCCTGGCGCAGAGAAGGCTCACTTCTACCCTACTCCACACCATATCACCATTAGCCTAGCTGGCACAAACGGTGAGGTGTGGTACATTAACAGCGACAGTAGAGTTTGGAAAGAGAGGGAGTAAAAAAATAGATTCCGTGGATCACAAATAGTTGCACTGTCCATTAGTTGACACTGATTTTTACATCCAATGGCCAATACCATTCATCCTTTATCTCAACTTCTATCATATTTCAGCAATTACCGACAATGGCAACCCTGTATCTTCAGCAATTACCTCCATAGAGGCGCCTCGCAATTTCATTTTTTTCGCAATACGAATGGAAGCTTTTTCGCCACCAACTTCTATCCCTTCTTCGCGTCCTTTTTCCATACCTTGCTCCAGCCCTTTTTTCATCCCTTCCTCAAGGCCTTTCACCATCCCTTCCTCAAGGCCTTTCACCATCCCTTCCTCAAGGCCTTTCACCATCCCT
>CAYJOY010000375.1:0-580 GCA_964371885.1 uncultured Lentimicrobiaceae bacterium
AGATATTGTTGCGTTAAGTAAAATATATGACTCGTTGTTGCAAGGGTATATTGATGATACAGAAAAATATGCGCAAAATCAAACCATGATGAATGTAATGAGGCATATTTTAAAATATGGCTGGACAATGGCAGCGCACGCTATTACTTTGGTTAATTTCGCTAATTCAAACTATAAATCTAGGGAGGTAGGAGAGGCGTTTCGTGCATTAGAGAAAGCCTTTTTGTTAGAGTTGGTTTACCCTTCTACAGGTACGCAACTCCCTATTTGTCCTGAGGTTAAGAGGTCGCCAAAGTTATTATGGTGCGATACGGGGCTTGTTAATTACGCAGCCCAACTTCAAAAAGAGGTTTTTGGGGCTAAGGATATTTTGGATGCATGGCGAGGAAATATAGCGGAACATATTGTGGGACAGGAAATTTTAACACTTAATAACAGCGTATCTTTTAAAAGAAACTTTTGGGTACGAGAGAAAAAAGGAGCGTCAGCAGAAGTCGATTTTGTGATACAGCATGAGGGGATGGCTATCCCAATAGAGGTGAAATCGGGTCATAATGCCAAGTTGAAATCATTGCATAAA
>CAYJOY010000375.1:590-1558 GCA_964371885.1 uncultured Lentimicrobiaceae bacterium
TAAATACATGGAGAGTGCCCACCATGACATTGCCATAAGAGTGTGGTCGCAACCCTTTTCTGTTGACGAAATGGTAAACGCCGATGGCAAAAGCTACAGGCTTTTCAATATCCCTTTCTATTTTGTAGGAGCATTGCCAGCATTGCTATTGTGTAATTAGCATTTTTTTACACAGAAAGTGGAATAAAAACAGTTTTACTATGCAAAAAAATACTATTTTTGCGCCTTGTTTATGATTTGTTAATATGGAAGCGTTACAGAACTTAGGGGTAGTCCCCATTAATCACTCGGTGTTGACGACGTTGCTCACAGGATATGCCTCGCCGCGTAATAAAATTGCAGCCCTTGAAAATTCTGGGCAAATTGTACGATTAAAACGCGGAATGTATGTGGTATCGCCAAAAGTTACCAAAAAAATATTATCTACAGAATTGATTGCTAATCATTTATATGGCCCATCCTACGTGTCTTTAGAGAGTGCATTGAGGTTTTATGGATTAATACCAGAAGCTGTTTATGCAGTACGCTCCATGACACTGAAAAGGTCGAGAGATTTTGAAAATAGCATTGCACGCTTCGATTATACACAATGTCCTAGCGATTATTATTCAATTGGCATACAGCAAATTATAAGAGAAGATTACGCATTTTTAATAGCCACTCCCGAGAAAGCACTTTGCGACCTTATTGCATATACTTCAAAATTAAACCCAAGGTTTATTAGCGCTATGCGAACCTATTTAGAAGAGGATTTACGACTAGATATGGAGGAGTTCTTTAACATGGATGTGGAACTATTTAGGAAATGCGCTGCCGTAGGAAAAAAAAGTGCTGAAATTAATAACCTCATAAAAATACTTGAAAATGAATCTGTTTGATAATATGCTCTCTCGTTATTCGATAGAAACTGAGAATGATCTACGCAATGCAACTCTCGAAGTAATGCAAGAAATAACACTTGCTGGACT
>CAYJOY010000375.1:1568-2031 GCA_964371885.1 uncultured Lentimicrobiaceae bacterium
ATGGTGATACCTGTTTGAGAATATTCCATCATTTAAATCGCTTTTCTGAAGATATGGATTTTTCGCTTATTGCCAAAGATCAGCACTTTAACATTGAAGATTATTTTCCTAATATTGTGGCTGAATTTAAGGCTTTGGGACGAGAAGTAGAAGTTACGCGAAAACACAAAACTGCAACAAGTAATATTGAATCTGCTTTTTTAAAAGAAGATACCGCAATTTACAATCTCTCATTTCAAACCGATAAAAGAGTAAAAATAAAAATAGAGATTGATATAAATCCTCCACTAAATTTTACTACAGAGCAAAAATTATTACTCCATCCATTTTCATTTATGACACGCTGCTTTACATTGCCTAATTTATATGCAGGAAAGATGCATGCATTGGTATTTAGAAACTGGAAAAGCAGAATAAAGGGGCGTGATTGGTATGATTTTGAGTGGTATGTAAAAAAAAGAAT
>CAYJOY010000376.1:0-1960 GCA_964371885.1 uncultured Lentimicrobiaceae bacterium
GCAAGGTTGTATATCTCGTCGGGTTGCACTTCTTGGATTATGCGAGTGATGTTCAGAGAATCGCTCATATCACCATAGTGCAAAATCAACTTGCGACCATCAACATGGGGATCCTCGTAGAGGTGGTCAATGCGATCTGTGTTAAAAAGCGATGCGCGGCGTTTCATACCGTGCACAGTGTATCCCTTTTTCAAAAGAAATTCCGCCAAATAGGCGCCATCCTGACCGGTAATACCAGTTATAAGTGCTACTTTTTCCATTATTATTTCTTGTCTTTACATTTTTGAGTCTAATGTTTTGCCTTTCTCTTGGTGGTCAAAGTTTTTGAGAAATTTTTTCATTACTTCAACAATCTCCCCCTTGGTACAGTCCGCCTTGGCAAATAGTGAGCTGAGCTGCTCGAAAAGCTCGTCAATCTCTTTGATCGGGCGCGGGGTAAGCGAGCTTATAACCCCTAGGGCACGGTGGCGCATCATATCGGTTGTTTCGCCCTGGGTATAAAACTCCTCGTATGGTTTTTCGCCTGTTGTGTCGCTTCTAAAGTATAGCACCGGATATTTCTTAGAACCCGTAAGCAGTTCTTTCGATTTCTCTTTCGCCTCCGCCTCCGAAGCACACTCTTCGACCTGGTAGCCCATATCCTCGAGCAGTGCAGTTGCCATTGCAGAGAAGGTCATAACTTGCTCTTTGTCAAGTTTTGGGAAATAAATTTCGCCACTATTTCCCAACATACACGCCAACATACAGATCTGTCCACTCTCATCTGGCGAGACAAAGTATCGTGTCACATCGCTCGGTGCCGAGATTGCTTGACATTTGGCAATTCGTTCCAAGAAACCCGCAGGAAGCGAGCCATTCGAGAATGCCACGTTCGCAAACCTTGCCGTTGTCACCGGATGCTCTTTGGAGTATGCCATAATCATATCTTCCATTATTTTTTTAGAGCCTCCCATAATATTTACGGGGTTTGCAGCCTTGTCGGTCGATACACAGAAGAAATGTTGTGGTTTATATTCTTTTAGTAGTTCCAAGAATTTGCGAGCTTTCATCACGTTGTTTTCAAGCAGTGCAGTGACCGAGTATACGTCTTTTTCGGAGCGCACGTGTTTGTGTGCCGAAAAGTTAGCAACAATATCAAACCCACCACGCTCTTTGAACATCTTTTCGAATACCTCCTCGTGAAAACTCATCGGATAGGTAATATAGTCTTGGGGTACTATCCATTTATCGGGTGTTGAACGAAGGTCACGAGTAAGCTCAGTTAGCCCATTCTCGTTGATGTCCACCACCACAAGCGAGCATGGCTCGAATGGCAAAATAGCACGTATAAACGAGCTACCAATAGTGCCCGCACCTCCAATAACAAGCACCGTTTTACCCTTAATCTCCCTTGTGAGTTGCTCCTTGTTGGCATCAATGTCGGCAGCAAACATCGAAACTTTGCGTCCTGTTACGTGAGTGGCGATAAAATTATTTAGATTACACATTTGTTTTTATTTAGTTAGATGCCTCAAAGATGAAAGCACCAAAGGTAATAATTTTTATTGACAAATAGTGCGTTTCAATAAAAGAAACTAACAACGTTTATCTAGCCTTGCATCTGTGAGAGTTGCTTATCTTCCTTGTTTTTTTGTAAATTCGAAAATTTTGTAAAAATATCTCAAATATAGCAAAGGGATGCACGTCCAAATACCATAACGGCGACAGGCCTTGGCAATCTCCTTATTTATTACAAAGTTGCTCTTGAGCCCACTAGTGCTAACCCCCCCCATCCTCATTGTTACCACATCCAAGGGCAGGTACTTAATTGCGGCCTTGTGTTTGTATATCATCTTGATTAATAAATCATAATCAGCGGCAATTTTGTAGTCCAGCTCATAGTCGCCATACATCTCGAAACAACTTTTTTTGATATAACACGAGGGGTGGGCAGGCATAAACCCATACCTGAATAGCCAGG
>CAYJOY010000377.1:0-1958 GCA_964371885.1 uncultured Lentimicrobiaceae bacterium
ATATACAGCTTATGTAAGAACAGTTTGTGCAGAAGCTAACTCTACTTGGGAATCTGTTACTTTCACTACTACCGCTACTACTGTTGATCCTTGCGACGCGCCAACCAATGTTACTGCATCTGCAACTAGCACCTCTTCTATTACCGTTGCTTGGGAAGGTACTGCTAATAGCTACAATATTCAATACCGCACTGGAACTGGTGCTTGGTCGAGTGCTACTTCTAACACTAGCCCTTATATTATTGAAGATTTAACGGCAGGCACTACTTACCAAGTACAAGTACAAAGTGTTTGTGCAGAAAACGAAAGTGCATGGGCGCCACAACCAGCAGCTACCGCTACTACCGAATCGCAAATGTTTACTATTACCACTACTGTACACGGACCTGGTACTGTAGATCCAGCGGGGATTTCTGAACACAATGCTGGTGCAGAGCCACAGTTCATTTTCACCCCTGATGCTGGTGCTGTATTAGATAGCGTTGTTATTTCTGGTGTTACCACTCCTATTACTAACAACCAATACTCATTCCCTTCAATTACAGAAAATGAAACATTAGACGCCTACTTCTCTGAAATAGGATCAGGAATTAACGAAAACGATTTACACAACGCTATCCGTTTATATCCTAACCCAGCAACTTCACAAATTACGTTAGTGGCAGAAAATGTGGTTATCGAAAATATCGAAATACTAGATATGACTGGACGCATTGTGATGAAACCTACTGTAGAGAGCAACACTATTGCCATTCACACTTTAGAAACAGGGGTATATTTTGCCCGCGTTACTACTACAAGTGGTGTGGTTAATGTTCGATTTGTGAAACAATAGATTTTAAAAGATAATTTTCTTCGAGGGGGCTATTTGGTCCCCTTTTTTAATGGGATGTGAGTTGTGAGCTGTGAGTTATGGGCTGTGAGTTATGAACTGTGAGTTATGAACTGTGAGTGATGGGCTGTGAGTTATGAGCTGTGAATTGGGAGGCTGATTTTTGTTTTTATTTTAGTTATGTACAAGGGTGTAAATAGAAAAAAAATGCACTTTTGCCGATGCAAAATTTAAAGAAACAGATGGAGAAAAAACAGACATTTCATTACTTTTAATTCTTGCTTCACAACTAGCAAACATTAATAACACAAATACAAAAACATGAAAAAAATCAACTTTTTAATAGCGATAGCTATCACAGTATTAGTAATGACTTCCTGCGGCGCGGATAAATTAACACCACCTGAACAAGCGGTTACCGACTTTTATGGGATGATTATTGAACGGAACATCGAAGATAATAAGGAGGGGGACAAAGATGGATTAAACGGCATAACACCCGACGATTTAGCAGAGGATGAAAATGCTTTTGAAAAAATGATGGAAGAACATGCGAAACGGGTACGTGAGGTACTTAGTTATCACTGCCTAAATGGAGAAAAAATTACCGATAAAAATAAATCGGAGCGTCCAGTAACCAAAACATTACGCGACCTGCATCAATATAGTGGCGATGTATTGAGAATGTTTATTCCTCGTTCGGCTACGCTATCCGATGGCGAACGCGCAGTAGTTGAGGTTTGGTTGTACGACGGTGATAGTTATGATGGGAGAGAATATCATCTACTGAAAAAAGTAAATGGGGACTGGAAAATTGAAACCAATTACAAAGCAGAATTAATGGGAATGAACTTTTTAAAAGTTTCTCATACGCATTCTTTGGTAATGAATCTATCCAACTTGAGCGTGTAAAATTCCCTGTGGGTGGTGCATACGATGGCTTTACAGATGCAACGACCCCATTTACTGCAGAAAATTGGGAACTTATTCCTTCTGAAAACTATGAATACGGAAAACAAGAACAACCCGACGACAAAACCCGTACCGCAAGTTGGAGTAGCGACGGTGGGGCATACGGTGGAAATCTGAAGTTTGAGCTAATAGATGGCAAGTGGTATTTAACGGA
>CAYJOY010000378.1:0-1936 GCA_964371885.1 uncultured Lentimicrobiaceae bacterium
AAATCTTGAATATAAATATTTTCAGTTGTATAACAGGCTCCAATGGTAAATCCTAAGTAAGGCTGTATCATTCTGTCTGGGATAGGGAAATAGTAGGCACTAGCACCAAATGGGACCATTCTAATATAGTTATAGCTAGCTGCATACATTTTAGTTCCATCGCCTAAATCGAAAAGTTGGTTATCTTTAGCGCCATAAAAGTTGTTGAATCCAAATTTTGCGCCAACTGCAATATTATCGTGTATAAATATCTTGCCCGAGAACGAGAATCCGCGCCAGCTATAGTTGGGAATAAAGTCGTTGCTCTGCCCTACAAGTAGTCCAGTACTGTAATCGAGGGAATAAATTTGATTTTTTTGTGCCATACTCGCTGGTAATGCGAATAGAAAAACAAGTGCTATTATGATATATTTTTTCATTATGATATTGTTTTAATAGGTCCTTAATTTATTTTTAATTCTGGGCTTTGTACAAATGCTTGGTCGAGATATACCAACGCTTCATCCAGCTTAAGATCGTCTACGCCACGAACAATGGCTAACCAACGGTTTTGCAACGTCTCATCACCAGTAGTTCTTGTTTTTAAAGTATTACAATTTACTATCAGCATTTTGCTTTCGTAGCTTGTGTAATAGTTATAGGTAGGATAGTAAACAGGGTAATAACCTCCTCCCCAATAATATGGGTAGTAGTAGTCGTACCACCACCCATAGCCGTATGTGGTTACCTCTATATTTTCTGTTTCGGCATAAACCAAGTCAAAATAGAGCACAAAATCCGATAGTGCATCTGGCACCGAATCTATTAATGTGTAGCCATACGCTTCCATGTTTTCAATAATTGTTTCACGGATAGGTCCAGCCGTTTCTGTTTTTACAGTCTCATTTCCAAGAGCATCAACTTTAACATCTATAATTGAATCGGTAACATAAAAGAATTTACTCTCGTGAAAATCATAACTCTCATCTATATGAGTAACTGTTATTAGTTGATCTTTTGCTTTCACTAAGCCATCCGAATCGGGATACTCGTAGCACGCGGTTAACAATATGGCAGCTATGGCCATCATGAGCAAACTTTTTTTCATAATTTTATTTTTTGTTTTTATTTTTTTTTGAAATAAACCAGAGTGCCCCCCAAAAACCAATAGTTATAGCTAAAAAACCGAAGAATAGGACGGGGAATTTTTCGGTATCTTCCATTAAAAAGTAGATAGGAATGATGTAAACGCCTAATAACAAGCAATAACGGAAAAAGTGTATAACCATGGCATCTATTTATTTAAAATTAAAGCGCGCAAAGATACGCTTTTTTCAGCAACCAGCGCACATCTTACGACTTGATGACTGAAATTATATTGATGATTTTAAGAAGCACTTCGAGAATAGGGTAAGTGAGACTTGATGTATGGTTGGTTAAATTCTCTCATCAGGTTAAATTTTCGCTAGGGGTTTCTTAAGGATAGATTGTTACTCTTTTACTGTTAACGTATTAGAATTGGAAGTAGATAAAGGGCTGCAAATCGGCGGTAACAAACTGATATACAATAAAAACAGACAAAATACACACCATTACCATGACCCAAATTGGGAGAAGTGCGAAGTTGAGGCGGTACCATCGTTTCCATTTTTCTGGCAACCAATGGATGAACATACCCACGAAAAAGAGGAGAAACAGAAACCAGAAGCTCTGCAATATGTTAGGGATAATTGCAAAGTTCCAGTCGCCTCCAATTTGTGTTACCATGTTTTTTGCGGTATTCCACGCATGCTCGTTGGCGTCGGCGGGTGAGAGATTGGAGCCCGAGCGGAAGAAGAGACGGGTAAAAGTAATAAAGATGAAGGTAAGAAAGATAGACCAAGCACGGGTAACCCATTTTTGCGGCTCTTTTTTATAAATGAGTTCGTATAACCAACGTATTAATGCTCCGAAAAAA
>CAYJOY010000379.1:0-1927 GCA_964371885.1 uncultured Lentimicrobiaceae bacterium
GATAATAAGCAGCAAGTATTGGAAAAGGTAAACGAAGAGTTAGCCGAATTAGAAGTTGAAGTGCAAAACAACTCTGCGAGAATGGAAGATGAGATGGGTGATGTGTTGTTTGCTCTAATTAATTATGCCCGTTTTTTAGACGTTAATCCCGAAGATGCACTGGAGAAAACGAACAGAACGTTTATTCAACGGTTTCAATACATTGAAGAGGCCTCGAGAAAAGAGGGGAGAACCATTGCAGATATGACATTGGAAGAGATGGAGCACTATTGGCAAGAGGCTAAAAAACAAATAACGAATTGATTATGAAATAAATATAATTATGGACAATATAATTCCATTAGCAATGATTTTTATAGGGGGGATGGTCTTTTTAGCCCATCTTTTTTCGGCAATCTATAAGCGCCGAATGATCCCTGATGTACTGATGCTACTCGTAATAGGCTTAATTATAGGGCCCGTTTTAAAACTGATAACCCCAAGCCATCTAGGCTCAATTGGCCCGGTTTTTACCACCATCACCCTTGTGGTAATTCTCTTTGAGAGCGGGACTTCGTTAACGATGGATTCGCTCCGCAAATCGTGGATGAGTACCATGCGCTTAACCATTACAGGACTAGCCATCACCATAGCTGTGTTAGCGGCTATTATGATGATTTTCCTAAATTACCCGCTCAATAGTGCTATTGTTTTTGGAGCAATTCTAGGGGGAACCTCATCGGCCATTGTTATTCCGTTGGTGGAGCAATTGTCGGTAACCAACGAGTCGAAAACAACACTCATACTCGAATCAACCCTTACCGATGTTCTCTGTATTGTAATTGTGTTAGCTTGCGTACATGGTTATTCGCAAGGCGATTACAACGTTGGAAAAATGGTAGGTAACGTCCTCTCCTCTTTCGTTTTTGCCTCTTTTATGGGCTTTGGAGGAGCACTTATTTGGTCGAGATATATCCGATATGTGCGACAAATCAAGAACTCAATCTTTACCACACCAGCATTCGTTTTTATTATTTATGGATCTGCCGAATTGTTGGGCTATAATGGCCCCATTGCCGCGCTAGTGTTTGGAATCTCAATGGGCAACCTCGATACCTTTAACGGCTTTATAGTGCAGAAATTAATGGGCGGTTCCTCCAATAAATTAAACGATACAGAGATGATTTTCTTGAGAGAGATGGCGTTTATCCTAAAAACATTCTTCTTCATTTATATAGGTATGTCTATAATATTTGAAGATGTATTCGCAATTATTAACGGATTAATAGTAACGGCAGTCGTTTTTGCTATCCGTTTAATGGTCGCAAAATTTGCCTCCCCATCTTCCGCTACTATATACGATAAATCAATAATTTCTATACTTGCCCCTAAAGGGCTAGCGGCGGCAGTGTTGGCAACCATCCCCGAAATGGTAGGAATGCCAGAAGGAACAGCCATAAAAAATATTACCTACTCAGTTGTGCTTTTCACAATTTTAACATCTTCAGTGTTAATAATCCTAAATAATAAATCGGAGAAGTTGCAAGCGTTTTATAAGATGTTTTTCAATAAAGACCTATCTGTGGGAAGGTTGAAAACCCATAAGTGGAAATACCATGCTCCAGAAGCAAATCTTGATAACAATAGTGTCGCGAATAATGATTCAGAAACTCCGTCTAATAACGAAGGTAAGAAGTAGCGCTTTTCACAAATAGACAAACCCCATTTATTGACGCCATTACAATCGTTGTTTTCTCTACTTTTAAGAGAGACTCTAATAATTAACAAAATAAGAATTTGTTATGTGTGGTGTATCAAGAAATAAAGGGAGGAAGAGAAAAACTCTAACAAAAAATATTTAGAAAAAAATAGTTAAAGATGACATTGCCATTAAAAAAAATGTATCTTTGCATTCTCAATTTGAACCGATTAGAATACGTTCAAAAAA
>CAYJOY010000380.1:0-242 GCA_964371885.1 uncultured Lentimicrobiaceae bacterium
TAAATAGCAAACAAACAGGAATTCTAAAGCTCTCGGCTGCTACTAAAAAACGGTCTACAAAACCTAATGAGGTGCGAGGTTCTTTTAAGGTAATTACTAAGAATGCAATATCGATATTGGTAACTATTAAATGATTGATTTTCGACAATTTAGTCGATTTTCTATCAATGTAATTCTTCCTTTTCTCAATATGGCTAATATATCCTGTATTATCTTTCTCGAGGGCGAACTCAACGCGATCG
>CAYJOY010000380.1:252-1916 GCA_964371885.1 uncultured Lentimicrobiaceae bacterium
ATTTATTTTATAAGATTAGCTCTTTTCAAAAGTGCTTTGGTATCGGGTTCATGTCCGCGGAAAATCACATACGAATCCATTACATTTCTCGAGCTCCCTTTCGACAGAATTTCTGTTACAAATGCTGTAGCCACCTCTTTGTTCATTACACCGCGTTCAATAAATACAGAAAACGCATCGGCATCTAGTACTTCTGCCCATTTATAGCTGTAATAACCTGCCGCGTAACCACCCGAGAAGATATGACCGAATGCGGTACTGAAACAGGTTTCTTCTACCGTTGGCATCAACTCAATAGGAGCTACTGTTTTTTCCTCTACCTCTACTATTGAGGTGATTTCCGTTGGATCCATAGTGTGCCATTTCATATCGAGATAACCGAAAGTAAGCTGACGGATAGAATAATAACCCGCTAAAAAGTTATCTACATCTTTTAATTTTTCGATAAGATTTTGAGGAATTAGTTCGTTAGTTTCGTAGTGGAATGCAAAAGTTTCTAAGAACTCCTTTTGTGTAGCCCAGTTTTCCATAATTTGTGATGGCAGTTCTACAAAATCTCTTGGCACGTTGGTTCCAGAAAGCGATTTATATTTCACCTCCGAAAGGAGCCCATGCAACCCATGCCCGAACTCGTGTAGAAAAGTAGTTACCTCGTCAAATGTGAGTAACGACGGACTTTCTGGCGTTGAAGGGGTAAAATTCATTACTAACGATACAATAGGTCTTATCTCAACCTCTTTTCCTTTAATTTCGGCTTTGCACTGTTCTCTGTACGAGGTCATCCATGCACCAGGTCTCTTCGAATCGCGAGGGTGAAAATCGAGATAAAGAACCCCCATAAACTCTTGTTCTCTATATACTTCATAAGCTTTCACATCTGGATGATACCCTTGAATTTCCGCATTTTCCACATACGACAATCCAAATAAATCTTTTGTTAATGAGAAAACTCCCGTAATTACATTTTCGAGTTTGAAGTATGGTTTCAACATTTCGTCGTTGAGATCAAATTGCTCCTTTTTCATTTTCTCTGCATAATAGCTAAAATCCCACTTTTGAAACTCCCCTTTAAGCCCATCTTTTTTTGCATACGCTCTTAAAGCTTCCATCTCCTCTTTGGCTACCGACAACGAAGCATCGCGTAGCTCATCAAGCAAGCGATACACGTTTTCTTCATTGGCCGCCATTCTATCTTTTAGTGCATAAGCAGCATAATTATCGAAACCTAACAATTTTGCCTTTTGATCTCTTAACGTAACTATTTTTTTTATAAGTTGTTGATTAGAATTTTCATTGAATGATCTGGAGTTATACTCTCTATAGAAAATTTCTCTCACTTCTCTATTATCGGCATATTTCATAATTGCGAGGTAGCTTGGTGCCGACAAATCGAATAGATACCCTTTTTCATTTATTGCATTTGCTTTTGCTGCTGCCGCACTCAAAATATCTTGAGGAATTCCACTAGCCTCTTTTTTACTTAAAGCTTGGCTAAAACTATTATTAGCTGCTAGTACATTATTAGAAAACTGTAACGAAAGATTGGCTAACTGTAGGTTTATATCTCTAAAAGCATTTTGATCGTTTTCGCTTAATGTTGCTCCATTATTCACAAAAGCACGATATGTTTTCTCTAATAATTCCAACTCTTCACCTTGAAGATT
>CAYJOY010000381.1:0-1897 GCA_964371885.1 uncultured Lentimicrobiaceae bacterium
GCACAATAATAAAGCAAATGTAGAGTATTCGTGTGATGTGTACCATATTTAAAACTGTTGGCAAAAGTACAAAAAAAAACTATCCACAACGTCTAGTCATGGATAGTTTGTAATGGAAAATTCTTGAATTATTATTGTCCAGCTAAACGTTCTTTCTCAATCAATTTCTTTTCAAGGTCGGTGGGTAAGAATGCGTAGTTTTGGAACTCCATGCTGTAGCTTGCTCTACCTGAACTTAAAGAACGCAAAGAAGTTACATAACCAAACATTTCAGAAAGAGGAACAGAAGCGCGCACCACTTGGTATCCAATTTTTGCATCAACTTGTTCTACAATTGCTCTGCGACGGTTTAAATCTGATGAACCAGCTCCTAAATATTCGTCGGGAGTTTGTATTTCTACCTTCATAATTGGCTCTAATACTCTTGAGTCGGCACGTTTCATACACTCACGGAATGCCATTTTGGCGCATATCTCGAAAGCATAAGCATCAGAATCAACAGGGTGAGTCTTACCATCTGTAATCGAAATTTCTAACGATTCGAGAGGATAACCATATTTACCGTTACGCATTGCAATAGTAAACCCTTTTTCGGCACCCGCAGCGTATTCTCTAGGAACAGCGCCACCCTTACTGTTGTTCTCAAGTACTAAACCTTTCTTATCGAGATCGGTAGGTGCAACTGTAAATTCGAGTTCTGCAAATGCACCTTTTCCCCCAGTTTGACGTTTAAAGGTCTCTTTATGATTTATAGGAGATATAATAGCTTCTTTGTAAGTAACTTTAGGGTTACCATGCGAACAAGCTACGTTAAATTCTCTTTTTAAGCGATCTAAAAGAATGTCTAAGTGCAATTCACCCATACCACTAATAAGCAGCTGTCCCGATTCATCGTTGTGACTTACGCGGAAAGTAGGATCCTCTTCTGCTAATTTAGCTAACGACATAGTAAGCTTATCTTCGTCATCTTTCGTTTTAGGCTCAATGGCTATCTGAATAACTGGCTCGGGGAATGTAATGTTTTCTAAAGATATAGGGTTCTTTTCATCACAAAGAGTATCACCAGTTTTTATATTTTTCATCCCCACAAGTGCTACGATATTGCCAGCAGAAATCGATTCTAACTGATTTTGCTTGTTAGAGTGCATCTCTAAAATTTTTGCAATACGCTCTCTTTTATTTGAGGTGGTATTAAAAACTGTTTCACCCGATTTTAAAGTACCTGAATATACCTTAATGAATGTTAATTTTCCTACAAATGGGTCGGTGGCTATTTTAAAAGCTAAGGCCGAGAATGGTGCCTTAGGATCCATTGCTCTATCTTCAGTTTCATCAGTTTTTAGACTAATACCTTCTACAGCTGGCATATCTAATGGTGATGGTAAATACATTACAATGCT
This sequence comes from uncultured Lentimicrobiaceae bacterium, assembly GCA_964371885.1. Classification (GTDB taxonomy): domain Bacteria; phylum Bacteroidota; class Bacteroidia; order Bacteroidales; family WCHB1-69; genus CAYJOY01. The sequence goes on from CAYJOY010000381.1 coordinate 1,401, forward strand.
ATCAATGAGGCGCTGTACCCCTTTGTTTTTAAAAGAAGAGCCACAAATTACAGGTTGAATTCTTCTTTCTATGGTTGCTTTTCTTGTAGCCTCAATAAGTTCTTCTGTTGTAATACTTTCAGGATCTTCGAAATACTTTGTCAATAATTCCTCATCTGTTTCCGCCAAAGCCTCTATCAATAAAGTGCGGTGCTCAGCAATATCATCTGCCATATCTTCAGGTATTTCCACCTCTTCATACTCTTGTCCGCTATCTTTTTCATACCAAACATACGCTTTCATTTCAAGAAGATCTACTACACCCATAAATGTATCTTCCTTTCCAATAGGCAATTGTATAGCTATTGGGTTTGCTTGTAATCTCCCTTTTATTTGAGATAATACTTCATAAAAATCTGCACCTACGCGGTCGCATTTATTAATGTAACAAATACGCGCTACGTTATATTTGTTAGCTTGATGCCAAACGGTTTCCGACTGAGGTTCAACGCCACCTA
>CAYJOY010000382.1:0-1896 GCA_964371885.1 uncultured Lentimicrobiaceae bacterium
TTACTGTTTAAAAGTGGAAGATCTTGAAAAAGCAATGACCTGTTTAGCCGAAGGGTTAAAAGTATAACCAGGAAGAACCATCTAACTGTTAAGTTCTTCTACAAAAACAAAAGAGACGATGCGCGCATCGTCTCTTTTGTTTTTCCATTACAAGTTATGTTTCTTCTTGAATGCATCAATACCAGATTGCAAAAACTTCATATAGTTATCTACATTCAATTCATGATAAGTAGGCCCTGCCAATACGGAACCATCTGTATCTACTATAAAATAGGTGGGTTGCGCATTTTCTTTGTAAATTTGATTTTCTATAAACATATTTTTCTTTCCTAACATGGTTATATCATCGCCATCCTTATCTTTAATATAGTCTTGAGGTTCTAATTTTATCACTTTATCATCTACATATAAAGCACATACTATAAACTCTTTCGCAAAAAGATCGCGCACTCTCCTGTCTACCCAAACGGCACTCTCTACCTCTCTACAATTCACACAGCCATGCCCTGTAAAATCGATAAATAGCGGTTTATTTGCCGCTTTAGCCACTTTTAGGGCTTGGTGATAATCGAAATACCCTTTAATGCCGTGAGGCATGTGCAATTTGTCGGCATATCGTGGTGCTTCGTAAGCGGCAGTAGTAGCATTTGTATGTGCCACTACAGTTCCTCCTGCCTCTTCTCTTACTATTTTATGAATATCGAAATCTTGGGTTGGCACCGGAGGCAACCATCCTGCAATTGCTTTAAGAGGGGCTCCAAACATACCTGGTATGAGATAAACTACAAAAGTGAAAACACAAATAGCGGTAAAAAAGCGGAACCAGCTTCTTTGCACAGGCATCTCTGAATCGTGTGGAAAACGTATTTTTCCCATAAGATAAAGTCCTAATAAAGAGAATATAACTATCCAGAATGCTAAATAAACTTCACGATCTAAAATTCCCCATCCGTAGGTTTGATCTGGAACATTTAAGAATTTAAGGGCGAATGCTAACTCTACGAATGCTAAAACCACTTTCAAGGTATTCATCCAACCTCCCGATTTTGGCGTTGCTTTTAACAAGCGTGGGAAGAATGCAAATAGGGTGAAAGGGACGGCAATTCCTAACGAAAACCCTAACATTCCTATTATAGGTTTAAAAAATGAGCCGCCCGCCGAGCTTAACGCTACAGCCCCTGCAATAGGTAGGGTGCACGAGAATGAAACCAACACTAATGTTAATGCCATGAAAAACACCCCTATTAAACCTCCTACATTTTCCATTTTTGCCGATTTATTAATCCAGCTACTTGGCAATGCTATCTCAAAATATCCTAATAAAGAGATGGCAAAAATAACAAAGATAAGGGCAAATAATATGTTAGGAATCCAGTGTGTGCTCAAAATATTGGCAAAATCGGGACCTAATAATAGCGATAGTAAAATTCCTAATAATAAGAAAATAGCAACTATAGAAAACCCAAAAAAGAATGCGTAAAACTTCGTATTTTTCTCTAATTTAAGAAAGTAAGATACTGTCATTGGGATCATTGGGAATACACAGGGCATTAACAATCCTAGTAACCCGCCACCAACAGCTGTTATAAAAAAGAGCCAAAGTGTTTCCTCCTCTGCTTCTGCTTCCTCCTCATCGTCAGCCTCTTCGGTTGTTGTCGTAGTTTCTGCTACCGCCTCTTGCTCTGGCTCTACAGCCACAACCGTATCAATAGGTGCTACCTCGGTTTTAGGGGCTCTGTGCTCAAAACTAGGCACTTTAAAGGTAAACTTCTCATCGAAAGCAATGCAACGGCCATCAATACATGCTTGTCCGTCGTAACTACCCTTTATTTCAAAAGGTTGGTTGGTATTGACTAATATTTTTTGTTTAAAAACCGCTTTCTTTTCGTAATAAGA
>CAYJOY010000383.1:0-1892 GCA_964371885.1 uncultured Lentimicrobiaceae bacterium
ATTCATCTGCTAGTAGGGCATCGCAGGCGGTTCTCAATTCGCTGCTTCCCCAGTTGCTGAAATCCCCATCGCACGCAGCGCGTACTCTAACTTCATACGCAGTATTCGCCATTAAAGCAGGGATGTCCATGCTAAAATCAGTAGTAGTGCCTAAAGAGATCCAATCAGTTGCTGTCTCCTCTTTATATTCTACTTCAAAAGAAGTAAGTGGTGATTGCCATGAGAATGTAGCAGATTCAGGAGTGATGTTCTCAAACGCTAATTCTGAAGGAATAGGGCATAAATCTTCGGATATGCTTACATTATCAATATAGTAGCCTGCTCTATTTGCCGATCCATCACTTGTAACTCTAAAACGTATTTTAATAGTTTCGCCAGCGTAAGCTGCTAAAGAAAAAGTTTCTTGTTTCCACCAAGTGTTGTCAGGGGTTACATCCGAAGTTCCCCAATCAGTATAGGCGTCTTCGTCAAAACAGATAGGAGATCCATCGTAAATGCCATTGCCAAGGTAAGCAGTTACAGGTATTTGCTCCCAATTGAGGCCGCCGTCAGTTGAAATCTCAACAAGACAGTCATCGTATCCACCTTCAGTTTTGGCAATGTGGTAGAATGATAAAAGGTATGCTCCTCCCGCTGGAAGTTCGATGCCTTGCGATAACACTAAGGCATTATCTGCATTGTTTCCATGAGCATTGTGATAAGAAGTACCAGATTCACCATAATAAAGAGTAGTGTTAGCCGCCCAGTCGGTGTCGTTGCCTGTAGCGTTCTCAAAAAGGAGATTGTCGGGATCTTCAAAATTTTCCGTAATAGGAAAAGTTTGTGCATAACTGCCCATCGCAAAGAAGACTGAGACAAGCAGGAGTAGTAGTTTTTTCATAAATTTTAATTTTGGTTAATAAAATATTGTTAGTTTAAGTTTCATCTTAATGTGAAAAATAAGCGGCGAAGATACATACATTTTATGAATTCAGCGTAGTGAAAGCATTGTTTTTAAGAGCTTGCTTGTCAATATATTTTGTTTCTTTAGCGTCTGTTCTGTTTTGCTTTTTTGTGGAATTTGTTAGGATTTTGGAAGTTTTTCTGTCTTGGTATCATCTCTTTTTTAAATCTAGTAAGCGAAGCCTGCATCTCTTGCCGCTTCGCCGTCTTGCACCAAAGGTAGCTGTAAATTTGTGGGCATCTGGCGGTGCGCTATAACTAGCTTGGCATCTGGCAATGTTGCAGAGCCGTTTTCGGAGTTTATCCTCTACGGTGTTGTGGGAGGTTTTACTAAACGTGTAGTTAACACAATCAGTAGGTTGTATTTCCAATTCTTTACATACTGTGATTAAAGTGTGATAAATGGCGTTATCATCTTGCCCTTTTGTTGTTAGCAGAGAAGATGTGTTGTTTAGCCAGAAGGTGCGGAGTTGTTTCACCCTTAGCAAGATGATGGACTTGCAACAGTTACTTTGAGAGAACGAAATGTGAGAAAAAAAACAACAGACCACCGAATGCGATGGCCTGTTGCTTGTAATATGGTGCGAATCTCTTTATTTTTTAATTACTTTCTCCAGCATTATCGCCCCTTGTCGATTCGTAATACGTAGGTGGTACATGCTAGGATTATAGTTGTTGACCTAACTTTTCGAAAGTATAGAAAATCAAAAACTTATGAACAATCAAAAAAGATACGAATAGGTAAGTGTGTGTGATTTTTAATGGCATGTGATTTTTTTGACAAAATTGGCGTAAAGAATCTATTGTAAGTGCCCGATCAAAGAATGGGCAACTTGGTTGCCAACTAAAAAACTACTTGTTTGTATACTAAATTACTTATTTTATAATTCCTACAAGTTAGCGGTGTTATATTCCGTTAAATACCACTTGCCATCTATTAGTTCAAACTT
>CAYJOY010000384.1:0-1891 GCA_964371885.1 uncultured Lentimicrobiaceae bacterium
CTTCGCCCCTGCAAAACCCACCTGAAAAATGTGAATTATGCATTAACACAAACCATTATGAAAAAGAAATTTATAACTATAATAATCCTTGCAATAATTTCACTTGGTAAGTTATATGCTCAAAATACAAATGAAAATAGCCAGCTCAGTTCAATGCGAGATTTTCTATATATTCGTATCACAGGTAATTTAGCAGGGTACACTTCATTGAATTCTGTAGCGCTGATGCCCGACGGATTACTATGTTGGCGTACTTCTTGGATGAATATTTCCGAAAATTCACTGTTTATCCCTTGGGGGAACCTTGACACAAATGTAGTAGAAGATATAATGGCTCATGTTTCTGAAAATAATTTAATGTATTATACACAAGACTCACTCGTTCAACCCCCTTTATTTCAGCAAGTAGTTATTACCGAACCTCCTCGAATTGTTTCTTTCACTCATTATAAAACACACAAACATTCCTCATTTCCTTATTATAACTTAACTTGCGATCCGGTAATCGAAGAACTTTTTCGCTTAATGAACAACCTAATTCCTGAGGAGCATAGAACGGATTTAATCTGTCGAGTTATTGCGAAGGAATTCGTATAAGATTAGAACGTGAGCCATAAAATATTAAAACTAAAGTATTATGATAAAAAGTTTTATATGTTTAGTAATTTTTGTTTTCATTACGCTAAGTAATGGGTATTCACAAAATACAACTCGCAAAACAGAAGAAAAAAAGTATCGTTTTGAAACCAAACGGTATGAGAAAAATAAGTTTTATGCCTCTGTTCATAGACTGGTTTCTGTAAGGATAACTACAGATAGTTCCACCATATCGTTGTATTCAGAAGGTTTTATTTATTCCAAAGCCCCATTTTCAAACAAAGGCAGCCACGTAGAAGCGCATTATATCCCATCGTACGAACTAGACGAAGAAAAAGTGGAAGCTATTAAAATGCATATTCACGAAAATGAATTGCTAACTTATTCTCAATCTTCTGTTAATCAATTAGAAAAAGAGAGGCAAATAGAAAGGAAGCCAGCAGTTATATCGTTTATTTACTATGATAATTTCGAGTATTCCTATTTTTATTACTACGAATGTGATAGAAAAATTAATAAATTAATAGAACTGATGAATGCGTTGATACCTGCGGCAGATAGAAACGAGTTTGAGATATTAACTCATTGCAATAAACCTTCGAAGATTAAACCGAAAGATACCCTTAACATCCAAACTCCAAAAGCAAATAGAAATAATGATTCAATTCGAACAATGAAATATATTGTTATAACAGATTGTAATAATTTTGTTCGTTTTGTATTTGATAGTGATGGTCTCGTTTTTAATGCTAGTACTTTACAACTATTTCCTGGGATGCCTAATAAGCATTTCTTTATTTCCTACGAAGGATTGAATAGATATAAGTTTTGGAATATAAACAAAAAAAGATTTTGGAATAATATCAAGGAGTTGCATAGTAATTATTGCGCATATCTTGCCACATTAGACACTATTACGGCATCGCAAGGCATTTCACAAGATCCATTTGAACCTGATAAGTCAATTTATAGTAGGTTTCCTATTATATATTTTTGGTATGAAATTCCATTTGCAAATGATGAGGTAACGATGCAACCACATTATTATGAGTTAGACCCCAAAGTTAAAAAAATTGTTCGGCGCGTAAACAGACTAATGCCATTGCGCGAGAGGCGATATCAGGGGTTTGATACTGATTTTTAGATTGTAAAAAAATAGTATCTTCGCCCTCGAAAAACCCAACCCAAAAAAATGAGCCCAGTAACCCCAACTCAAAAGCCCCCATTCTCCGCCCCGCGCCCAACCATTCCGCGGGCTCAGCAACAGTTTGCGCGCCAAAATTATGAATTATGC
>CAYJOY010000385.1:0-1891 GCA_964371885.1 uncultured Lentimicrobiaceae bacterium
AAAGAGGTGGCTAACTTATGTGCTGTAATGGCATCGGAGTTAGGACTTAACCCTAAAATTGCTAAACGTGCTGGTTTACTCCACGATATTGGTAAAGTGCCAGACACACAACCAGAACTTCCACATGCATTGTTTGGAGCACAACTCGCCGAACAATATAAAGAGAAACCTGAAATTGTAAATGCCATTGGTGCCCACCATAACGAAATGGAAATGAAAAACTTATATGCTCCTATAGTACAAGTTTGCGATGCTATTTCTGGTGCAAGACCTGGTGCACGTCGCGAAGTAATTGATGCGTATGTTAAACGTCTTAACGACCTTGAAAATATTGCAATGTCGTACCCAGGTGTACAAAAAACTTACGCTATCCAAGCTGGTAGAGAGCTACGCGTTATTGTAGGTGCTGAAAAAGTTAGCGATGAACAAGTAACGCAAATTTCTTTCGACTTATCGAAAAAAATACAAAACGAAATGACCTACCCAGGACAAATTAAGATTACAGTTATTCGTGAAACACGCGCTATTAATTTCGCTCGTTAACAATGAAAATAAAAGAGAAAACTGGCTTCAGATTACTTTATCTCGCTACAGTTCTCACTGTATTTTTCGGGGTTTTCGTTTTTTCTGAAAACAACAGTTTTTCTAAACATAAAGAACTTAACAAAACGATTCGTCGTTTAGAAACCAATATTGCAAAAAGTAAGAGTCTCATCAACAATAGATATAGCTATCAAGAATTGTTGAGAGACTCTTTGCTATTTGAGCATTACGTTAGAGAACAGCTCAATATGAAAAAAGCAAACGAAGTAGTTTTTGTAATTGTAGAATAATGAAGAAAATAGCTATCGTTAACGGCGTTAACCTCTCCGAATTAGGAACGAGAGAGGTGAACATTTATGGCTCAGTTACATTTGAAGAGTATTTCACCACGCTAAAATCGGCATTCCCTGAGCTTCAATTACTCTATTTTGCTGCCAATAATATAGATACCATTGTAGAAACACTGCTGGGGTGCAAACATTTCGATGGCATCATTATCAATCCAGGGGCATTTACACACTGCTCTGTAGTAATAGCCGATACCCTTAAAACCATTGCTGTGCCTACCATAGAGGTACACATCACTAATATTTTTGCTCGTGAATCGTATCGTAAAAACTCTTTAATTGCCTCCGCCTGCTTAGGTTCAATATCGGGACTAGGATTAAAAGGGTATGATATTGCTTTGCACTATTTTGCAAATTAATAGGCAATTAGAACGAAACAAACAGAGCGCAATCGTTATTATTTTAGTATTTTAAGATGAGAAAAGTTATTATAGTTGATAAAATTGATCAATTATTAATTCAAAAACTACAACAACATAGCATTATTTGCGAAGAGAACACTACCCTATCGCAATCAGACTTTATTGCTTTAGCAGATGAATACGATGGGATTATAATTCGTAGTGCCTTTAAAATAGATGAGTCGGTCATATTCTCAAAGCCTAACCTCAAGTTTATTGTCCGTATTGGTTCTGGCATGGAGAGCATAGATGTTAAAACGGCTGAAGAAAACGGTATTGCATGTATAAGCACCCCCGAGGGCAACGCACAAGCCGTGGCAGAACATTGCCTTGCTATGTTACTATGTGCAGTGCGCAACATCATCACTGCCGACAAAGAGGTAAAGAGCGGTAAATGGGAGAGAGGCGAGAACAAAGGGAGAGAGTTATCAACTTTAACGGTAGGGATTATTGGTTTTGGAAATAACGGAAGAGCGTTTGCCAAAATATTAAATCTTTTAGGGTGTCGAATATTAGCTTACGATAAATATCGCCCCGTTTGTTCTGAAGAAGGGGTAACTGCTTCTAGTTTAGAAGAGATATTAGCATGTGCCAATGTCA
>CAYJOY010000386.1:0-1890 GCA_964371885.1 uncultured Lentimicrobiaceae bacterium
ATCTCAGCTATCTCAGGCGTTCCGCCATTCATTTCGAAAGTTACGGTAGTAGGATAAGCTATTATTACTAAGTCTACATATATTTGGGTTAATGGTTCTATCGCAATAGTCTCATCAATGGTTACATTAATGCCTAATACGTTACCATCGGTGTCTACTGTACCTATTGCGCTTCCATCTGCCACGAACTCGTATATTGTAGCATTTATGCTATATTTAACATATACTTTGTCGAGGTTCTCTAATGAGACGCGATTTGTTTGCACCATATCGTTAATTAAAATTCTAAAATCGCGATCGGTGGTTGACACGTAATTATCCTCTTCACTTACAAAAGCGCTGTAATTATCACCAGCACTCCATCCATTTACAATAGCAGGGAAGTTTACCACCCCTTTATTAAGGCCAAAAGTGCTTCCATTAACTACATTGGCTGCTCTCCATTGGTCTTCAATCCAGTAATAGGTACCCTCAGACAATGGTCCTTCTCTTTCTGCATACGTATAAGATGCAGGAGTAGCGTCTACTATTAATTTAGCTCCAGCCACACCCTCTATATTTCCGTTAGTGGTGCCATATACTTTTACTTGGCGACCTTGCCCTGCGGTAATCTTTTTATCTGTAGCAATAGTGAGGTCTATTTCTGCTGGGATTGTAATGTCGGTACCTATGGCTATGGTTTCTGTTAATTCAATGTTTCCATTAAACGCTAAAGCTTCGCGAAGTTTCTCTTCGGTGGCTACTTTAATAACGCCATCGTTAGTGAGAGTGGCTGAGTTATTTAATGTTAATGTTCCATTCAGATTTACAACACCGTCATTATTTATGGTAAACGAGGCCCCTGTGGTTATTGATGGGATTACTAATTCGCCATCGATGTTTAAGGTTCCATTGTTTAAGGTAATATGTACTGGTATGCGGCTCTCTATATTAGGATAGTCGGTGTAGAACAATGCTACTGCCCTTTTTCCTGTAGGGACGGTAACATTGCCGTTGAATGTTAGCGAAGTGTCTTTTAAAACCATGGTTGCCGTGGTTCCGTTTTCTAATACAAAATGAGGATTGTGCGCGGCAGCACCTATTAGGTTGGTTGCAGCATCGGTGGTATATGCCCACAATGCGGTGTGGCTCATCTCAACAGTTCCTAAACCGCTTATTTCACCTATAAAGGTTCCATTATTGAACATTTCTGCATGCAGATTAAGGGTAACGGTTCCGTTGTTTTGAACAGTAGCATCCTCAGCAATGGTAAGCGATGCACCTGTGGTAAGCGATGGCAATTCTAAGGAGCCGTTTACTGTTAAAGTTCCCGAAGCTACGGTTATGTCCACAGGGATGCGAGAGTCATTATTGCCAAACTCAGTATAGAACATCGCACTTGCTGTTTTGCTAGAAGGAATCGCAACATTTCCATTAAATGTTAGCGAATGGTTTGCTGGAACCATGCTAGCGGCAGCACCGTCTTCTAAAGCAAAGTATGGATTATCGGCAGAACGACCTATTAAGTTGGTAGTTTCGTCGTTAGTATAAGCCCAGAGTGCTGTGTGGGTCATGTGAACCGTTCCCTCTCCTTTTGCAATCCCGATAACGGTACCATTATTGGTGAGTGTTACCCCGTTTGCAATGGTAAACTCAACGCCTGCTGGCACTACAAGGGTACAACTTTCAGAGATAGCTTGAGGTGAGTTTAGTGTAATATTTTCTGCTATAGTGATGGTATTTTCTGGCCACTCGGTACAGCTGTTGAGTGCTGCTATGAGCTCCGTTTCTGTCTCTACTCCTCTTAATATCCAGTTTGCGGTAGCTGTTTTAGGTTCTGTGTAGCTCCAAATGGTTGATTCATCAATTATCGATCAATCTATTGTCCAATTATCGAAATCATAGGCTATG
>CAYJOY010000387.1:0-1890 GCA_964371885.1 uncultured Lentimicrobiaceae bacterium
TGCATAGTATGAGGCACATGTTTTATAACATTATCTACTCGGTCGGCTTTACCCTCTTCTATTTCTCTAATCTCCTCGCGTATAGCTATTAAAGCATCGCACAAACGATCTATTTCAGAAAGCGGCTCACTCTCGGTAGGCTCTACCATTAAGGTTCCGTGAATAGGGAACGCTACCGTTGGAGCATGAAAACCATAGTCCATTAAACGTTTTGCAATATCGCCCACTTGTACTCCTGCCGATTTATCGAATGGATTACAATCTAAAATCATTTCGTGTGCGCACATCCCTTGCGAGCCTGTATACATAATTTTATAATGACCTTCTAGTCTTTTTCTCATATAGTTAACATTTAAGATAGCCCAGCATGTTGCATCTGTTAGCCCTTGGCTTCCTAACATTTTAAGGTATCCGTAGGTAATAGGCATTAGGTAGGCACTGCCATAAGGGGCCGAAGCCACTTGCGAACCATGTTTTCCACCTGTTTCAATCATAGCATGATTAGGGAGGAAATCTACTAAATGTTCGGCTACACCAATAGCACCCACACCAGGGCCACCACCACCGTGAGGCATTGCGAACGTTTTATGAAGATTTAAGTGGCAAACATCGGCACCCATAAAACCTGGGGAGGTTAAACCTACTTGCGCGTTCATGTTGGCACCATCCATATATACTTGCCCACCGTTTTCGTGTACTATATTTATAATATCTAAAACGGCCTCTTCAAAAACACCATGAGTAGATGGGTAAGTTATCATAATGCAAGAGAGATTCTCTTTATGTTCTTCTGCTCTTAATCTCAAATCTTCCACATCTATTTCACCATGTTCTGTCGATTTTACCACTACTATTTTCAGCCCTAATTTAGCAGCCGAAGCGGGATTGGTTCCGTGTGCCGAGGCAGGAATTAGACATATATTGCGGTGCCCCTCGCCATTATGAATATGGTAATTTCTAATTACTGTTAACCCTGCATACTCGCCAGTGGCGCCCGAGTTAGGCTGTAGCGACATCGCTTTAAATCCGGTAACAATACTGAGCCATTTATCGGTTTCTGCCAACATTTCGAGGTAACCTTGCGCTTGGTCGGCGGGAGCATAAGGGTGTATTGCTGCTAATTCGCTCCAGCTAAGTGGCAACATTTCGGCAGCTGCATTCAATTTCATGGTACACGATCCGAGAGGAATCATAGCGCGGTTTAGCGACAGATCTTTCACCTCTAACATTTTCATATAGCGCATCATTGCCGTTTCGTTATGATAATTATTAAAGATGTCTTGTTGCATAAACGCATCGTTACGCAATAAGGCGGCATCAATTTTTAATGTTTCGCATTCTGTTCCTTTACATTCGTAAGGGGTGAAATTTTTCTCGGCTGCTTTGGCTAAAATTTCTAATATTTTATTTACCTCTACTAACGTTACTGTTTCATCGAGTGCTATTGTAAAACAAGTATCGCACCAATAGTTGAAATTGATTTCATTTTCCAATGCTATTTCGTTTACAGCTTCAATGGTCATACCTTCTGGTACTTCTAGGCAAAGGGTATCGAAATAATTTTCGTTGTATTGTTTATATCCTAATTTTTCTGCTTCGGTTGCGAGCACCGTTGCTAAGGTGTTTATTTTAGAAGCCAGCCATAATAGCCACTAATGCCGATGCGGTACATATATTGGAGGTTGCTTTATCGCGTTTAATATGTTGTTCGCGCGTTTGTAGTGCCATTCTCACGGCGCGTCCACCGTTGGCATCGATAGTTACCCCTATAATTCTTCCCGGAATTAATCTTTTAAACTCTTCTTTACAAGCAAAATATGCTGCTGCTGGCCCACCAAATCCCATAGGAATACCAAAGCGTTGGGTAGTTCCCACCACACAGTCGGCACC
>CAYJOY010000388.1:0-1877 GCA_964371885.1 uncultured Lentimicrobiaceae bacterium
AATATCTACAGTTTTTATCGGTTTCCCAAAACGGTAGTCGTATTGTGCCGAGGAGTAGTACCCTAAAGTATCTTTTGTGTATATGGGGTATGTGTGTGTTACCGTATCGTATAGGTATTGGTACGACATCCGTTCTAAACTATCGTTAGGGGGATAGGTTATTGTAGTTACATTTCCGTAATTATCGTATTGTAAGTCAACTGTGGGCATTTCGTTATTTGTGCCATGTTGTCTAATTTGTGTGGGGGCTCCTTGGTTGTTATAGCTTGCCCCTTTTCTTCGTAAAGTATGGTTGCTAGGGTAGTATACTCTCATAGAGTCTGCCAATGAGATAAGGTTGTTGCTGGTGTTGGTTTTGTAGAATATATCTGCTATAACATTGTCATCATTAATGGTAGTATCTCCAAAGTTTATGTATTGTATTACATTTCGTTTTCTGTCGTATTGAAAGCTTTTCGCCGTGGTAATTTTAGGGGTGCTGTGCCCTTCGTAATAATTGGTAATTTCGGCTTCGTAGGCAGGGAACACCTCGCTAATGTCGCAACCTACACTTTCTACTTTATTTCCCTCAAAATCTATTAAACCTATTTCGTATAATGTTTCTATATAGGGATTATGATTGCCATCTAGGATTGTAATACTCGTTTTTTTCACTTTTTTAAGTAGGTTGTCGTTATGGTATCCTTCTATGGTATAGCGATAAATTTGGTGGGCGTTATCGGGGTTGTATTGGTAGGTAATTACGGTATCATATCCAAAGTTCATCCTTTCCATTCGGTGGTAGAATGGGTTTTTGTAGTGAAACGTAGTAATGGAAGTATCGCCACCGGCAGGAGTTTGAGCAGAGATTACTAATGAATCTAAATTCCAATTTCTATGGGGTTTTTCATAACAAGAGAGAGGCATATCGTAAAACAGCTCCATGGTTGCTCCTGTAAAATGGGTTACTTTTTTCAGTAGGTTGGTTTTTCCCGCTTGGTTATAGCGCACCTCCATGGTATCCATGTGGTTAGATGTAACATAATCTACATACCCGTCTCCGTTTATATCCATAAGTTGTGCCTTCTCTTTGTTTACATTATGGACAGATGGCGTGCTGTTTATTCCAACATTGAGTTTAAACCAGCCCCAAGTATATCCTCCAGTTATCCCTATGTTTCCTCCAACCGAGAAAGAGCTCCCTTTATTAATTTCAGGTATAGAAAAAAGGTCTTCTTCACTCCATTTTCCATTTCCTAAACTATAAGCTACTTTTACAGCCGATCCATGTTTGACTACTTTATCTAATAGTCCATCGCCATTAAAATCGAGTAGTTGTTGTGTCGTCCAATTTTTACCCCCTGTTCCACTAATTCCAGCACTAATGCTTCCTTGTGCTAAATTATTGGCTTTTTTTTCTGAAGAAATACCAAAATGCCCCCCTATTGATACGCTTACATTTTCTCCTTCTCCAGCTCTATCCGCTCCTTGATTCCATATTTCAGGAGCCAGGAAGTAGTATCCCATATTGAGAGCAACAGCGTTGTTGTCAGTTCTAATTTTATCAGGAAGTCCATCTCCGTTAATGTCGTTCCAAGCGTAACTAGCTTTATCGTAAGAATGTCCGTCTCCTACACCCAGCGAGGCTCCCCATCCCACTTTTATTTTAGAATCGCTAGGTCTATTTTTAGGAGTACGTTCAGTTTCATTGTAGCAGCCACCGTATGTATCTCCATACGAGTTCACATTCGATTGGGCAACACCCGATAAATTAAGGAGCCCAACCATCTCCCCAAGACCACCCCATGGGTTGGTATATTGCACATTAGCATCTCCTAATATATCTGGAAATCTATCCCCATTCATATCCATGTAGTCGGTAAGTACTCTGTTTGCCC
>CAYJOY010000389.1:0-1863 GCA_964371885.1 uncultured Lentimicrobiaceae bacterium
ATCCAAAGCTCTTTTCTTTTTTAGAAAAATTAGTCATAGAATTAGAAGGGGCATCGGGTTCGTTGGGAACCGACACCTCGCAACGCCCCTTTGCCACCCAAATACTCCTAAAAAATGGAGAACAGTTGAAGGTGGGTGCACCAATATGTTATGAATCGATATTTGGTGAAGTGTTTGCCGAGTTTGTGAAAAAAGGGGCACAGGTAATGACCATTATTACCAACGACTCGTGGTGGGGAAATACGCCAGGGCATCAACAGCTGTTTCACTTCGCGCCCCTAAGAGCTATTGAAACACGCCGTTGGATTGCCAGATCCTCTAATCCAGGCATCTCAGCTTTTATCGACCCAGTAGGGAAAGTATATAAACAAACAGCGTACGATACCAAAAGAGCCATCAAACACAATCTCTTCCCAAGGAGTAACCTCACCTTTTATACAAAAAATGGAGACTGTATCGCATATTTCGCAATCGCATATCTCCCTGTTTTGCTAGTATATACTTTCGTTTGTAGACAAAAAAATAAAAAAAAAATAAAAATAGAAAGCAAGAAGTAATTATCTCTTAAAAAAATGTAAATTTGCAGCCTTAATTAAAGGTGCAGAAATTGGATGCTTTCTGTTGCTAATTATTTGATAATAAAGATAAATAATAAATAATAATTAAAAAAACAAATAATGAAAAAAATTACTAATAATGCAAAATTAGGAAAGATTTCGATGATTTTAAATGGGCTCATCTTAGTCTGCATTATCGTAACCATGGTTTTACTTATCAATTTCGATAAAAAACATGTCACTCTTTTAGAAGATACCCCATATTATGAAGCGGCTCAAGAGAGAGAAAGAAAAGCGCAAGAGCCATTGCCTCAAATTATAGCAGAAGTGGAGTACTACGCTCATAAATTAGATACGTTAAAACTTCAAACGCCAGAAGGTAAAGAAGCGATCCAATTTCAAGCAGAAGAGATGGAAAAAACGTTAGGAACACTCACAAGAAAACAAAGAGAACTCGATTCGTTAAACGCGATTGTAGCTACTCAAACCATGCTTTTAGAGCCTCTTCAAAAACAAAACGAAATGTATGTTGGCGAAAAGGAAGCAGCACACTCCAATTTTAAAATAGTATTATGGATTACCATTTTAGCAATTGTTGCTAAAATATTGGTATTTGCTAAATGGAATGCTACCAATTTAGAAAACTTAAGAGTATCATCGAAATGGATGGAAAAAGGGACAAAACCTTTTATGAGCTACATTGCGTGGATTATCCCTTTCTATAATTTCTATAAACCGTATGTTATTTTTAACGAAATATGGAACGAAACAGAATATATATTAAAAGATAAAAACATTTTACAAGCTAATGAAAAAGATGAAAACACCGACTTTAACCTAGGTTTATGGTGGGCAATGTTCATTATTACTGCGGTGCTTTATACTATCGTTCTTAACTCAACTTTCTTCTCGGTAGGTAGTGCAATGTTTGTAAAATTCTCGCACACACAAATCGCTGTTTGGGGCGTTATTTTATGGGCAGTTTATCTTATTTTTGATGCTATCATTATTAGAAGATTTAATAAATTGGCACAATTAATGTACGCAAACCAAGTGCGTTTCGAAAAATAGTTGAGATTGCATAGTGCATTCTAATACTCATGAACTTCTCTATACGGACATTTCTGTATAGAGAAGTTTTTTTTATGTGCTCAAAATGGAATAATTGTAACCCTCGCAACCCCGCACCTTAGCCAATTGGCTGGAACGGTAGTAACCACAATCATAGTAACCGTCTCCCCGATGCTGCCGTAGTCTATATTGTGTAATTCC
Organism: uncultured Lentimicrobiaceae bacterium; assembly: GCA_964371885.1. GTDB lineage: Bacteria > Bacteroidota > Bacteroidia > Bacteroidales > WCHB1-69 > CAYJOY01. Next base: position 1,830 of record CAYJOY010000389.1, read on the forward strand.
CGATTTTTGTGGAAATAAATTTAATGCACTTTTT
>CAYJOY010000390.1:0-1846 GCA_964371885.1 uncultured Lentimicrobiaceae bacterium
TGCCGCATATTCAACCCACACATCATGAGTATCTAAAAAATCTCTTATTTTTTCCCCTTCCTGATGACATTCTAAACTGCCAATTAGAAAAACCTGATCTTGAAAAACCCCAAAACAACCACCAATGCAACCGTGCGAAACGCCTGGCAATACTATCTCTTTTGGAGAAACATAGAGATGGGATATTTTTTCTTGGATTAACTTTTTCGCCACCCCTTCATCGGAAGTTAAAAACCGATTGTTTACAAGGGGCAATGTTGTGCATCGGGTTAGCCCTTGTTTTACCCTTATTTTCCTTCTTTCTCCTATCATTTTCAAGACCATAGGATCGGTATATTTAAAATGATGAATGGCAATATTTTCGGCTACTGCAATGTTATAAGGCGAAGTTTCATTCTTGGCAAACCCCACCTCTTTCTCGCCCAACACATACGGTACGTTATGGGTTTGCAGCGCCTCCAAAAGCGATTTTGGGGCATTAGGGGCAACCACTAGATCGTTTTCGACAGGGGTACAAAATACATCGGGGTGGCCTGCAATAGATTGATGGGTAATACTCTCCGAAAGAATTGGCACCAAAGTTCCATACTGTGCAAGGGTTGCAATGGCTTGATGCGGGAGGCGGGCATCGTGCACTATTATCATGATACGGCTATCTTATAATCGTAATTTTGCACCGTTATATCAGGTAAAAACGTTACCTTTTTAAAGTGTTTTTGCCACATTTGCTTATTAGTAGCATGGTAGCCAATGGCGGTATTCATCATAATGGGTGCCACCCATATCGTAATTGCATTGCCTTGATAATTCGCAAGCTCTTTTTCCCAAATTCTTCGCCACCGTTCCGTTATTACCAACTCTTTGAAAGACACATGGAACGGACCTGCCAATAGGGTATCCCCAGTAGTGAACCCTTCGGAGGGATGAAGCCCTAAGCGCAACACATTCACACCACCTTCTTCGAAAATGGGAAGTAGCTCAACACACCAATTCACAGCGGTTTGTAACGATAACGGGGTATATTCCCCAGCATGGTACTGTTCTGCTAAGTCGGTATCTTTAATAACCAAGGTGGGGTAAATTCGGGTATAGGTAGCCCCCAGTTCCACAATTTTATGAGCGGTTGCTACCGATTTTTCACAAGTATCGTACGGCAAGCCTACCATCATTTGAAGCCCTAGCTGAAATCCAAATTTACGAATTAGCTTCGATGCATTCACAACGTCCTCCACGGTATGGCCGCGTCCCGAGGCTGCCAATACCTCTTCGTTGAGCGACTGTGCTCCTAATTCTATTATTTCCACTCCATAGTTTTTCAACATGAGCAGTATCTCTTCATTTACATAATCGGGGCGCGTTGAGAGTTGCAGATGGTCTATTTCCCCTCGTTTGATGTAGGGTTGCACCATTTCTAAATAGTATCTTTGTTCTTCCAAAGTCATCCCCGTAAAGCTTCCTCCAAAGAAAGCCACACGCTTAGTGGCTAATGGGGGAATAGTTTGTAAATACTGCTCAATAATTGCTATTACTTCCTCTCTTTCTGGCACTTGCAACTGATTAGCTATGTGATATTGATTGCAGTATATACAACGAAACGGGCACGCCTTTTCGGGGATAAATATAGGGATGATGTAGTGGTCTTTCATATAAATCACACCAAAGCAGTACAGCTACTTCGCCATATCGCAATGAACGGAGATTACAATTACAATGCTTTTTTGAGTTGCTCTATTCTTGCTTGTAATGTTGTATCTACAGTTGTAAACTCTTCTTTACTATTTAACTCGGCACGCACAGCGTAATAATATTTTATTTTCGGTTCTGTTCCTGAAGGGCGCACTGTTAC
>CAYJOY010000391.1:0-1843 GCA_964371885.1 uncultured Lentimicrobiaceae bacterium
AAATAACCTCTGGTAATGAATCTAAAGCATTGCGTTGCCCCAATAAATTAGAGAAGCTAATCATAAAACAGAGCATGATTAATATTTTTTTCATCTTTTTTTTCTTTTAAATTTACCTGTTAGATCAATATAAGATTCTCTATGTACATCTTCTCCTGGGTCACAATTCCCCCAGTAACTTCCGAATAAAGTCGCTCCAGCGTGATTTAAAATGGACCTGATATGCACTTTCCTAATTTTATCACTATCACCTCCAGAAATCATTACCCCACCACTTCCTTCTCCTATACCTAAAGAGTGTCCAATTTCATGCACAATAGTTCTATGTGGAGCCTTTGTCCTTACTTTAATCATACTCTGCTGCCGTATCCCTCTTTGTTCGTCCTTTAATTTGTCATTGATAGTAAAATAGTTATAAAAACTTCTTTGAGGAGAAATTTCTTGTTGAGCCTTACTATCGTCTTCAAAATCAACAATAGTAAGATCAAAATTTACGGTATAACTCTTTTTGTCATCTACTTTTCCCACTACCATTTCATATTTTCCAGACTGCTCATTCCATGCGTCTACTGCTTTTTGGAGCCACTCCTTATTGGCATTTGCCGTATAATAAACAGCTGTAATGGTTATCATCCCAATATATAGAGCCATCACTTCGTTCTACCCAATCATCTAACATCCCCGTAGGGTCCACCAAAATAACAGGGTTGTTCGCGCAGTACACGTAGGGGCTCAAGCTCGGGGAAACAGTTGAAAGTTGGAAAGTTGAAGGTTGAAAGTTACCCGTGCTGCAAGTGCCTCCCACAGCCTGTTCATGAGTGGGTGTTTTCCCTGTTGTAGAGACTGGGCACGCCCCGTCTCTACGGCAATTGGTGCCACACGAGGTAGTCGCCCCGAGGAGGCGAGGGATTTTGGGGTGGTAGTATGGGGTTTGCGGCGGGTTCATTTTGTTATTTCTTGGGGATTGGGTTTTGCAGGGCGAAGATAGCGATTTTTTTGGTTGATTGCAAAGTTACATTCAGTATTTAACTTATTGATTTTAGAATGCTTTACTCTGGCGGGCATTTCTGTGGAAGTATGTGTCTAACATTGAGTATCTCATCTGTGCAAATTTCTATGTTCTCATCTCGGTACATTACTTTTATAGTGGGGAGTATCTCTATCATTTCATTCCTAAAATCATAATGAATTCCATAATCCTTATCAGCAATATCCGTATATATGATGGGATGTGTGCCAAAATCTAAAGTAATAGTATCTTTAGGGTTGAGAACTAGTTTAATAGGGCGCACTACTTCTTTCCCAAAAACATCGTAATCACGCATAAAAAAGGTGTCTTCAATTGACAAATAGCTGCTAAAGAAAGAGGAATATCCCGATTGGTAGTCCAAACTGTCATGCCTAAAAATGAATGAAATAGAGTTCACTGTAGGTTTAAAAACAATAGCATTTTTGGCATTGTTGATGATAAGACACTTTGCTGCAACAAAAGGTCCTTTCCAGTCGTCCGAAGTAAGTGTTGTGCATGTACTATTGTCATGATAACAACTGGAAACCACCAACTCATCTATTTTAAAAACGATTTGGGCAGTTGCTGTTGCTGAAAAAACATAAAGAGTGATAATATAAATGATAAAACGCATGTTATTTTGATTTTAGTTTATCTATTTGTTTTTGTTCATATTCGTAGATTTTGCTCTTAACTATTCTCCTCACATTCTTAAAACTCGGGTGCATTTTCTGCGCAAGAATCGCATTTAATTCTCTTATTGGTTTAGGTGTGTTCTCGTAGGCTTCAAATCCCAAGCGTTTATAATCTTCATAATGTTGTTTTTCATGAGCA
>CAYJOY010000392.1:0-1827 GCA_964371885.1 uncultured Lentimicrobiaceae bacterium
AGCCCAATACCACATTGTGTTTGAAGATACGATAGTGAATAAGCCCCTCGCGAACCGCCTCCCAAATAGCGGCAAAAACACGCCACGTGAGAATGTTTCTCATAAAAGCGCGCCACTGCTCCTTGTCTAACTGAGCAATCCAACGTAAATATTTAATAATTAAAATGGTGAATAAGATAACTACACCAACACAAAATGGGATGATAAATGGGTTGAAAAATATTCCTTTTTCCATATATAAGTGTTTATAACTTTGAGCTTTAGTATATAACTATTGCTGCTTTTTGTTTCTTTTTTTATTGCAAACTACTAACATAAATTATGCTATTTTTTTGCATTTTCAATATAATTTCTAATTTTTTGTGTGAGGGGTTGCGCAAATATAAATTGGTTCAGAAGCTCGTTATCCGATACGAGTACCTCTTCTTTCGTCCCTTTCCACGCAAGGTTTCCCTCATAAATATAAGATATAGTATCGCCAATAGTAATTACCGAGTTGAGATCGTGCGTATTTACCACCGTGGTAATATTATATTCTTGAGTAATGCCATAAATAAGTTCATCTATTACTAACGATGTTTTAGGGTCGAGTCCAGAGTTCGGTTCGTCGCAAAAGAGATACTTAGGATTAATAGCAATGGCACGTGCTATAGCTGCCCTTTTTTTCATCCCGCCGCTTAACTCAGAAGGGAAAAGATGGTTGGTGTTTTCTAGTTCCACCCTTTTCAAACAGTAGTTAACCCTATCTATCATCTCCTCTTCCGTTTGATTGGTGAGCAACGATAATGGAAAACGGACATTCTGTTCGATGGTTTGCGAATCGAATAGGGCAGAACCTTGAAAAACAACCCCCATAAGAGAGCGCAATTCGCGACGCTCATTGTCGGAAAGGTTGTGAAAATCAATGCCATCGTACAATATTCTACCCGAAGTAGGAGAGAGTAAACCTATTAAACATTTTAGTAACACCGTTTTGCCTGAACCAGAACGACCAATTACTAAATTTACCTTGCCGCTCTCAAAAGTGGTGTTAATACCTTTAAGTACTTGCTTGTCGCGAAACGATTTGTTTATACCTTCAACTGAAATCATAATTAATAATTAGAGCATTAAGTTAGTAATGATTAGGTTAGTAATTAATATTAAGGAGCTGGCCACTACTACACTTTCGGTATTGGCTTTCCCTAATTCGAGTGCCCCTCCTTCAATACGGTAACCATAAAACGAGGCTATTGATGAGATTAAAAACCCAAAAATAAGCGTTTTGGTAAGTGCATACCAAATGTCGTACATCTTAAAAAATGCAGTTAAGCCATCTAAAAAATCGTACATAGGGATTAAACCAGTAAGTAATACAGTTAGAAACCCGCCAAAAATAGCGAAAAATATACTCAATATTATAAGTGCGGGGTTTACAATTAGAGAAGAAACAATTTTAGGAAGTACTAAATACGAAGCCGAGTTAATGCCCATTACTTCGAGGGCATCTACCTGCTCGGTAACTTTCATAGAGCCTATTTCGGCGGTAATTCGAGACCCTAAATTGCCCACCAATAATAAGCTAATAATGGTAGGACAAAGCTCCATTACCACCGAGGTGCGGACCGTAAAACCCACTGTCCATGCTGGTACCCAGCTGCTTTCTACCTGTAATGCCGTTTGTGTGGTAATTACTGAGCCCATAGCCAACGATACAATAATAACTATTATTAATGAGCCAACACCCATGTTGTACATTTCATCGATTAAGCGACGTAGGAAGACAGCTAGCTTGCCAGGTCGAGAAAAAACCTGCTTTAAAAAGAGGAAGTATTCGCCTAAAAGTTC
>CAYJOY010000393.1:0-1816 GCA_964371885.1 uncultured Lentimicrobiaceae bacterium
ATTTAAGTATTCAAATGAGATTGAATACGAGCAAAGCAGAATTTTTAGTGGCAAGTGCTCTTTATTTGTTTCTTATGGGTTGGAATAGATAGTAATTAAAAAATATAAATATGATTGCAAGAATATTTTACACTTATATAGCTTTAACCTATTTCTTTTCAGCAAATTTTTGTTATGCTCAACACGAAAACAATTGGCAAGAATATCATTTAAAAGGAAAGATAAAATCGGTAAAACAGGTTTGTTATAAGGCGATAGAAGATGGCGGGCAAGTGAAAATGGGCGACCTAGTTTCATGTGGGTATGGCGATACTTTTTATTTTGAGAGGTTTGCAGATCTCCCATTCGTAAATGCTACACTAAACTTTAATGAAGCGGGATATCGTGAGGAATTAAACGTTTTTTATGAAGAAGGCGTTTTTTTTACGACGCGCTCTAAGTATGATGATAACAACAACCTGATAGCACTGGATTGTTATGAAGATGATATGTTCTCGAAACAAATAAAGTATAGTTACGATAAAGAAAACAGATCAATAAAAACGATCGATGCAGGAAAAACATATAAAATGACCTACAATGATGAGGATAACCAGAAAACAAAAATGTTATATCAACCTTTGATGAGTAATTCGATAAAGGAAGTTTTCACCTACAATAAGCAAGGGCTAGAAATTAAGAAAGAGATTTTTTTTCAGGGAAAAGCTCCAATGAGCTCTGTTAATAAATACAATGTAAAAAAGCAACGTATTGAAACAGTGCACTATGATTACAAAGAGAAGTTTAATTCGAGACTAACCTTCAAATACAATGCTAAAGGTGATGTTAAAGAAATGGTTAAATATAGCGCACAGGTTGCCTATAAAATCATTGGCGAATACACATACGACCACAAGGGCAATTGGACAAAGTTAATCCTTTATTTAAAAGACGATAACACAGACGAAAAACGCGCGGTGGAAGTGATTGTTAGGGAGTTGGTTTATTATTAAGTCAACCTTTCATCCCCAGTATATCGCATTAATGAAGCCTTAGGCTTCCGAATTTAGATATGTAGGGAAGGGTAGGATTGGTGTGATGTGGTGGTAATTGAAATCAGGGAGAATGATGGGAGAAATTTGTCCTCCAACGACATCATGCCCCCCTCCAACGATGTTATTGCTCCCTCCTTCATCGACGTCATTGCGGACCTGCTCCGCAATCTTCTGAAAACGAGACAGTTTTTTACAATCAACTGATTGGCGTGTGGGCCGCAATGAGGTCGGGTATTTAGCCTGGACTGGTGTAGCAGCCCAACTTTTATTCCCTCGAATTCGAGGGAATAAAAAGGAAGTAGTTTAAATGCCTTTTCTATATTAACAGTTAGTGGATAAATGTTACTAACAGAGGTATAATCTTTTTAAAAAATAAACAAATAGTTGCTATATTTGTAAACTTTTTTTGTGTATTTTTGCAGGATGAAAGACGAAGGACATATCTTCTACTACAAACACTACTTTATACAATTTTTTAATGCTTTAGACGATGGAGCAAAGAGAAAAATAGCATACATTCTTGAGATGCTAAAAACACACGAAAGATTAAGTAAGAATTTCGTAAAGCTCATAAGGGATGGTATCTATGAACTTCGTGCATCAAGCAGTGGAAATATTTACCGTGCTTTTTTTATTTTTGACGAAGGGAACATTGTGATTTTGTTAAATGGCTTTCAGAAAAAAACAGAAAAAACTCCCATTAAGGAGATTAACTTAGCAATGAAATTAAAAAACGAATACTATGCAACAAAACCAAAATCCTAATTTATCGAGTATGGATG
>CAYJOY010000394.1:0-726 GCA_964371885.1 uncultured Lentimicrobiaceae bacterium
CAAAAATCGGGAATTACACAATATAGACTATGGCAGCATCGGGGAGACGGTTACATCAATTATGGGTAATGCAGCAGAATGAGCACCCTGTTTTCGGCAAAAACGTTTGCATTTGTGGGGTAAACTAGGGGCAGGGATTTAAGGAAGAGATATTGAAATATATTGTTTCATGGGAAAAAAATGCGCATAATCACCGGCAGGGTTGTCGGGGAAAAAACCCACATAAATGCATTTGTACTCCTTATCCCAAGAAAAAACATTCTTAGGATATAAATAATGAACAGTACTCTCTCTTATGATAGCCATTCGAATCAGTACGATTTCACCCGATTTAAGTTCTCCTGTTTTTGTTTCTGCAAATCTTTGAAATGCCACAGAATAAACCACTTTATCATTTAGCCAAAAAATCAAGTGGTCATCCTTCTCAAATTGATAAAAGTTGTTAACCAGTCCCCAATATAAATCTTCTCCTGTAGTATCTACCTCTATAGCATTTAAAAACGCCTCTGCATTAATTTTTTACCAACAAGCTTATAGTTTTTTTCTTTATTAAAAAATTTATACACAAAAACCAATGCTCCAATTGCTAATATCGTAATAATTATATTTTTATTCATTATGCCTATTGTTTTTTGTTAAATAATTGCAATATTGATGGTGTACGAGTATTATTTTGGAAACCTCCTTCTGGTAATTTCAAACTGCCATTCGTGTTAAATCCGTTAA
>CAYJOY010000394.1:736-1793 GCA_964371885.1 uncultured Lentimicrobiaceae bacterium
TCCCGATTTTCGATTACAAATTTCAAAGTAATTTTCTAATATGGAAAAAGCGTGCGATGGTTCAGCATTTATTAAATAGAGAATAACTTGATGCCTTAAAACGACACTCTCATTTGTGGATAAACTACTCCAAGACCTGTTGGGAGCATTGAGTAGTTCTTGCAATATAACACTTAAAGTAGGCTCTTCCGATATTATTTCTTCAAAATAGAAGGGTTCATCGCAATCGAAATAGAAGGGTGTTTTTAAAGCATTATCCAATGAAAAATAGTATAAAACCATATCTAAAATACCATTTTTATCTTCATGACTTAATACACGTTCTGTTAAGATTCTTTGTTCTTCTTTAGAAATTAAAAAATGAGAACCGACTATGTTGCTGTAATTTAAAGTATCGTCGAGAAGGAGGTAAAGCACCGAATAAATCTCATTACTGTCTCTTTGCATAAAAAGTTTCCCCAACGCTTTTGAGTCATTCGTTACAAAGGATGGGCTTATGGTATCATACAATTTTTTCTCACTATAAACATCTCTTCCTGAATGATGGCAGGAGGTTAATAATATGAACATCAATATAGGGCATAACATTTTTGCTGTCATATTAAAACGAGTGTTGGTTGTTATTTTAGTCATTTGATTGTTGTTACTTAATGCGTAATTTGGGGGCGCAAACTGTTGATGAGCCCGCGAAATGGTTGGGCGCGGGGTGGGATGTGGTGACTTTTGAGTTGGGGCGGTTGGGCTCATTTTGGGGTTGGGTTTTGTGGGCGAAGATAGCGATTTTTTTACAATCTAAAAATTAGTGTCAAACTCCTTATATCGCCTCTCGCGCAAAGGCATTAGTCTGTTTACGCGCCGAACAAATTTCTTAACTTTGGGGTCTAACTCATAATAACGTGGCTCCATTGTTACAATATCATTGGCAAATGGAATGTCGTATCTAAATTGTATAATAGGAAACCTACTATAAGTTTTATCACGTTCAAATGGATCTTGTGAAATGCCTTGCGATACCGTATTCGTGTCTAATGTGGCAAGATAATCGCAATAGTTACTA
>CAYJOY010000395.1:0-860 GCA_964371885.1 uncultured Lentimicrobiaceae bacterium
TTCAAGCTTATTTTCTTATTATAAGTGTATGGGAACTCCTGAAAGCGGGCACTTTTATAACCCGTTTAAACTTATCCCCATCGGCGGTAATGTTGCTCTCTTTCTGCATTTTAATAGTAATAGGAACAGTTTTGTTAATGATGCCTCGAATGACAACCTCGCCTATCTCGTTCGTAGATGCTTTATTTACCTCTACGAGCGCTAGTTGCGTTACAGGGCTTACGGTTTTGAACACAGGTACCGATTTTACATCGTTTGCTACCTTTTTTACCTCGCTTTTTTCACAAGGAAATTTCTCTTTACAACAATCGAGGTTGCTCAGAAATATGTTGTACACTAACAAAACCTCCGAGTCATTCTCATTATTAAAAGAGATATTACTCACCACATTTTTAATAGAATTGGCAGGGGTAATATCACTATATGTATATTGGAATAATGGTACCCATTTCGACACATCTGCTGAAGCATTCTTTTACTCCCTTTTCCATGCTATATCGGCCTTCAATAATGCGGGATTCTCCCTTTGGAATCAAAATTTAGCCGACCCAATGGTGGTAAATTCCTATTTTCCCCAATTTATAATCATGGTTTTAGTAACCTTTGGCGGGCTCGGTTTTTTTGTGCTTCGCGATATTTTTAACCCTACTGTTATTAGAGAACGAAGACGTTTACCCTGGAAAAAAATGATGCCAAGTACAGCCATCGTTTTATACACCTCTGCTATATTGTTATTTGTTGGCTCTGTAGCCTATTTCGTGTTAGAGTATCACCACTCATTAGCACATCTCTCTTTTGCTGAAAAATGGTTCGCTTCATTTTTCCAAATTACTTCGAGAACCGCCGGTTTTAATACTGTA
>CAYJOY010000395.1:929-1786 GCA_964371885.1 uncultured Lentimicrobiaceae bacterium
CATTTAATAACTACCCCATCGCTACTCATAATAATGATGGGAATGTTTATTGGCGCTTCGCCTGGCTCTACCGCTGGCGGGATTAAAACCACCACATCATTTGTCCTCTTTAAATCGATAATGGCAACAATTAGAATGCAGAAAAATGTAGAATTTAGAAAGAAAACCATTCCACTGGAAATAGTAAGCAAATCGCACTCAATTGTGCTAACCTCAATACTTATCGTATTTGTGTCTGTTTTAACACTCAGTATTGTCGAACCTCATTTCCCATTTCATTATGTACTTTTCGAATCTATTTCTGCTTTCTCCACCTGCGGATTCTCAATGGGGATAGCCGCGGAGTTCTCCGATTTAGGGAAAAATATATTAGCCGTAAATATGTTAATAGGAAGGATTGGGACTCTCTCTATTGCCTTTGCTTTGAGTAAAAGGGTGCTAGACCGACATCACCAGTATCCAGCCACTTATTTTATGGTAGGGTAACTACAAAATCAAGAAATAACATCTTGAAAATACCCGTTAATCTTTGCATCTTATAATTATAGACGAAATATTTACCCAAAATCAGATATAAATTGCCTCCTTTTTCATATCTTTGCCAGCCAAAAATTGCTGTAGCTGTAATATGGGAGCTAATGGATTTTTTGTGAATAAAAAACCTTTAAAACAAACAGATAGATCAATGACTAAAAAATTGACACGAAGTCGTAGTAATAGAATGGTAGCCGGTGTATGCGGTGGATTAGGAAATTATTTTAACATTGACCCAGTTGTGGTGAGAATTGTGTATGCAGCATGCTTATTTCTTGCTGGTACAGGAGCGGTACTCTATTTAATTATGTGGCTTTTAATCC
>CAYJOY010000396.1:0-1759 GCA_964371885.1 uncultured Lentimicrobiaceae bacterium
CTTTCCGAAATCATTATAGCAACCTCTCTTATGGTAATGTTGGTTCCCGTTCCAATATGGAAAATTTGTCCGTTATCTATCTCAGAATAAATGATTTCACGGTTTTTTACGGTTAGGTAAAAAAACTCACAAATATCATCTACGTGAATAAAGTCGAGTTGCTGCGCACCTTCTGTGGTGTTAACGGGTTGGGTGGCTTGCATGGAGTCGTATAGATAATTGATTAGTTTTTTATTGGGATCTTTTCTTCCATATACCGTATAGAGAATGGCACTGATATGTTTAAAGCCTTGTAAATCTGAATAGTAATCGATAAAATGGCGAAATGCGGATTTGGTAGCGGTATATAAGTAGGCGTTCTTTATTTCCTCACCGCCCAAGCGAAATTCAGCAAAAGAGCCAGTATTTACAAAAAGTTTAAAGTTACTACAAGCGGTTAGGATGGAGAGTAGTTTAACGCCGTAGTTAATATTGGTGTTCAGGAGATCGTCAATAATGTCGAAGTCGTTACGGCTAGTAGATAATGTAGCCAAATGGAGCACTACTTCTGGATTAAAAGCTTGAATAGCAGCACTGTCGTCGAGTGTGGTGTGCGTGCACGCTGCGTTGGGAAACATAGCGGTGGCTTTTGCTGCATCTCTATTAATGGTAAGTATTTCTAGCGGCATGGAAGCGGAAAGAAGTCGTTCCATTAAAAATCTTCCTACATATCCGGTGGCTCCTGTAATGGCTATTTTACACATGTTATTGAAATGGATAAGGTATTTCGTTTATCTCTTTTTTATTGGTTTCTAGCGGATTGTGTTCGTCTGGAATTACGTTTAGGATCATCGATCCCCCTTCTGCTGTCCCTTTAAAGGCGACCCATAACCCTGGAGCTACCGTTAGTTTTCCATAATTATCGCTAAATGAGAGTTTCACCTCTTGAAATTGTTGGTAGGCGCTACTCTCCTCACGATCGTCGTATATTACAAAGGTAACACTCCCTTTTACCACTACTAAATTGAGGTGGTACTCGTTGTGGCGCGTCCACCCTTTCACATCGTTGTAATGTACTTCTGAAAGGTACACTTCTCCAAAGCCGTGGTAGCTATCCTCCGATTTTTTAAGGATATGGAAGATGTTTCCCCGTGGCGTATCAATCACTTTGGGTTGTGATACAATTACCCCTTCTATTCGTTGCTCCATGGTAATTGTTGTTGTTTAGCCGCCTCTTCAAATTGTTTTATTTGTTGACACGTTACCTCAAACATATTTTGAGACTCTTTATTTTGATAAAATTGTGCGTACCAATGGGTGATAAAGTCCACGGTTTCTGCATACATTAGGGTAGAGTGCCACCCGAGGTATGCTAATGCTTTGTCGCAATTTAGTTTCAGGAGCGTGGCCTCTTCAAAAGGTACAGCACCTGTAATTTGTACACTCTCATCAGGATTTAAGCCCCATTTTTCAGCGAGGTCGCGTACTAGTTGGAGTACGGTTTTGGTTTGTTCGGTACGAGGTCCAAAGTTGAATGCTTCTCCATTTTGGATGGTCTCTTCAGCGAGCGCCTGCCCCAAGGCAAGGTATCCGCTAAGTGGTTCCAATACGTGCTGCCAAGGGCGAGTAGCCTTAGGACTCCGAATTTCTACCGGTTTATTTTCTACATACGCTTTAATGGTATCTACTACAATTCTGTCTGCACTCCAATCGCCACCGCCAATTACATTGCCCGCGCGTGCCACACCTAATTTAATGTGATCCATTTTTTTAATAAAGG
>CAYJOY010000397.1:0-1757 GCA_964371885.1 uncultured Lentimicrobiaceae bacterium
AGCTTATTGCTGCTGTTTTAAAGAGAGAAATCTAGCCAAGAGGAGTATAACTAGCCCGTTAAGATACAACTATATGGTATTGTGAGAGAGGTGAAAACGAAAGTAGGAGAAAACTATTTTCGTTTCCTCCTACTCTATTTTGTTTTAGGGGGCTTCTAGTAATTGCTTTGCCCAGATTTGAGATGTTGAGTAGATTTTTCTCATTATTATTTATCGTTATAGAATCAATGGGGAATTATTAGAACTCCCCTTAATCTTCTATACGTGCGTTGGCTCTTCGGTTGTCTTTTTCTTTAATACTTTCCCGTTTATCGTACATCTTCTTCCCTTTAGCTAACGAAATGTTGAGTTTTGCAAAGCCATTTTCGTTAATAAAAAGTAGTGTAGGAATAATGGTCATACCACGCTCATTGAGTTTAATAATTAACTTTTTCAGTTCTCTACGTTCTAATAAAAGTTTTCTATCGCGCTTTGGTTCGTGGTTATTATAACTCCCGTTTGCATATTCTGTAATATGCAAATTGCTAACCCACAATTCGTTGTTGTGGAATGCGCAATACGAATCTGTAATATTAGCTTTCCCTGCCCTTATCGATTTTATTTCAGTTCCAGTGAGTACTATCCCAGCGGTAAAATCGGAGAGTAAGAAATACTCAAATTCCGCTTTCTTATTTCTTATATTTACCTTAGGCAGTGTTTTCCCTTTAGCCATTATTTTTCGTCAATATCTATGAGTTTATATTTAATGTTACCCATTCCTAGTTCATGCGCATACTCAATTTGGTATTTACCCGATACAGAGTTTACTTTCATAAAAGCATCATCGCATTGGTGTGCTTGGTCTACTAAGTCGTGGGCTGCTTTTTCAATAGCTACTATATCTTTAGATGCTAAGATTCCAATATCAGCAATAAATGGTTTTTCTGGTTTCGAAGCGCAGTCGCAACTTGGTGAAACATTAATTACAATATTAAAATACAAAGAGTTACGATGTTCAACTATAGGTTTGGCATATTCAACCAATCTTTCTAAGAATAACCTTTTTTGCTCCTCATTTTCTGGACGCACTAATGCGTTGGCAGGGCAAGTAGTAATACATTTACCGCAGCCAATACACTCCGATTGGTCTATAAATAAAGGATCTAAAGTGATTGCGTCTGCTGGGCAATCGAATACACAAGCATTGCAGTTGATACATTTTTCAGGAAGCGTTTTTGGAAAATCCTTAGAGTGCATAAGTAATTTACCTTCTCTTGTAGCCATTCCCATAGAGGCATTTTTGATACAACCACCAAAACCAGCACTACCGTGACCTTTAAAATGGGTAAAATAGACTATTGTTTCATAGTTAGAGAGGTTTTTTCCTACATTGGCTGTTTTAAAATTTCTTCCCCCTTCAATTGGCAAGTCTATAGAACCTTCGTGGTCTATAATGTCAATAGGAGCAAATGTAAACCCGTGATCTTTAGCTAACTCTATGTGTGTTTCGGTTTTCTCGCGGCGCCCTTTGTAAGCAACGTTAGTCTCTACTAATGTTGCATTTAATTCTTTACATAACGGTTCAACCATAGTTGCTGGCACATAGTATGCGTTGCCATCTTCGCCAAAATGGACTTTAATACCTATTTTTTCACCTTTAACGCCGTCTGCTATATATTCCCAAATTTTCATTACCCCCTCAGGAGAGATGTCTTTAGTAAAATAAACTAGCGACTCATCAGCTGCTAATGTGTCTGCAGCAGGCTAGTTAACGACCT
>CAYJOY010000398.1:0-1754 GCA_964371885.1 uncultured Lentimicrobiaceae bacterium
AAAAACTGTAACACATCCGATTTTGGCAAGGTTATAGGGGTAGTTTCTCGTGTAATGCAATTGTGGGCTATCTGTTTTTCATAATCTTTTATCAAAACAACAGGGCTTCCATTAATGTGTGTGGGAGGCGTACTTCTGTAATCAACCATCATTTGTTTTATCATTTCTATCCCCTCTTTCCCTTTTTTAGTTACCGAAACGAGGTCTTCTTTATAGTATCCAAATTCTTGATACATATCGAGGAGAAGGTCGTACACTGTTTTTTGGTGATATTTTGCCCACGCAGCCATTTCGGCAAAAACGGCACAAGCTGATACAGCATCTTTATCTCTCACAAAATCGCCAATAGAGAAACCGTAGCTCTCCTCACCTCCACATATATACTTTCCTGTTGCTTCGTTCTGACGAATTACTTCTGCAATATGCTTAAAACCTGTGAGTTCATCATAACACTTTATAGCGTACTTATCGGCTATGGCTTTCAATAACTCTGTGGTTACAATAGTTTTTACAATAAAATGGTTCGGTTGCAAAGCACCATTTTTATCCATTTCTTTTATAAGATAATAGGTTAAGAGGCATGCTGTTTGATTTCCTGTAAGGAGCATATACTCACCTGTTGGGTTTTTAATTCCCACTGCCAATCTATCTGCATCGGGGTCGGTAGCAAATACCAGGTCGGCATCACATTTTTCTGCTTCGATGAGTGCTAACTCGAACGCTTCTTTATTTTCGGGGTTAGGGGAGGCCACTGTTGGGAAATTGCCATCGAGAATGGCTTGCTGCTCTTCTACAAATATTTGTTCGAAGCCAAATTCACGAAGGGCGCGGGGGAGGATTGCGAGGCCTGTTCCGTGCAATGGGGTATACACTATCTTAATATCTTTTTTCTCTTTGGTTAGATCGAATGGCATCGACAATGCTTTTACATGTTCAATATATATGTTGTCTATCTCTTCATCAATCATTTTCAATAATTGATCATTTCCCTCCCACTTCACTTCATCTATTGATTGAATGGCTTCAACTGCTCTTATCACATTTACATCGTGAGGCGATACGAGTTGTCCACCATCTTGCCAATAGGCTTTATATCCGTTATACTCTTTAGGATTATGGGATGCGGTAACCATTACCCCGGCATGGCATTGTAATTCGCGAACGGCAAAAGAAAGTTCTGGCGTGGGGCGCAGAGCGGTAAATAAATAGCAGAAAATACCATTTGCTGTAAATACATCGGCTGTTATTTTAGCAAAATAGTCGCTGTTATTACGCGAATCGTACGCAATAACTACTTTTAACTCTTGATTAGGGAACGAACTTTTCAAGTAGTTAACAAAGCCTTGCGTAGCCGCACCTACTGTATATTTATTCATACGATTAGTACCAACGCCCATAATCCCTCGCAAGCCTCCTGTTCCAAATTCTAAATTTTGATAGAATGCGTCTATTAGATCTTTTGGGTCTCCTTGCATTAATTTTTTCACCTCTTCTTTTGTAGCCAAATCGTAATTACCATTTAACCATTTATTTACTGTTGTTTCTATATTCATTTCCATAAAAAAAATTTTCGGCAAATATAGGAATTTTCTTAATTCGAAAAACAAAAAACAATCGAAAATCTATTCAAAATTTCTATTTCTTTCTTTTTTTGAGATATTATTTACAATAATTAAAAAAAAAATACTTCGCGCCTAAATCACGTTGATATTTTTGTAGATACTGCCTTATAAGCGGATGCCTTGACACAAGTG
>CAYJOY010000399.1:0-1749 GCA_964371885.1 uncultured Lentimicrobiaceae bacterium
CTTTGGTTTTGTAAACCGTCGTTTTTAAAGAAGTAATATTTTCCATGTTTTTTAGATGGTGCCGAAATTTTTTCGTAGTTAGCTAATGTGGTAAACCGTTCGTTAAGTGCAGCTCTGAATGGAATTTTTGAGAAATAGGCATTGGCTACTTCTACTTCTGCATCTACCCACGCTTTTACCTCTTGTGTAGTGTCGTTTTCCATCCATGCGTATGGATCAGCCACCTCTTGCCCGAAATAGGTATGTACTACATCCCCTTTTTTTGCAGTAGGATAGACGATTGAAGCCTCTTTCTCTTGTGTGCTACAAGAGGTAGCGGCAAGGAGCATAGCTCCACTTGTTACCATGAGTAACGATTTTTTAATGTTCATTTTTTATCAAATTTAAATATTAATTTTCAAGTTGCAAAGATATTATTTTTTTTAAGGGATTTCTGATAATTAGCAAGTAGAAATTTGGAAGTTTGTTTTGAGAGTTTTTTTTCTTGTTTGTTCAAAGTATAGCCTGCTATTTAGTGAAAAATTGGGAAAAAAGGAACCCAAACTACCAGCTTTCTCCAATGTTTTCTAGAAAAATTTGTGCCTCTTCAGAGTCGAGCTCCGCTGCTTTCTGAAACCACTCTATTGCTTCAGCCTCATCTTTCGCAACGCCATAACCATAGTAGTATAAATATCCTATCTTAAACATAGCCCCACTCTCTTCCTGATCTGCCGCTTTTAAATACCATTGCATCGCATTGTTATAGTTTTTTTCTACCGCTTTTCCCTCTTCATAGCACTGTCCCAGTTGACGTTGAGCATGTGGCTCTCCTTGAATGGCAGTCATGCGATAAATGTCAAACGCTTTCTTTTTATTTTCCCTAACTCCATATCCCCAATAGTAAAAATCGCCGATGCAAGTTTGTGCTACTAATATCCCATTATCTGCCGCTTTCTGGTAGTGTTGTAATGCTATTTTGTAACTTTGAGGTACGCCATATCCCCCTGCGTAACAATCGCCTAATATGTAATCGGCGTATGCCATACCATTATCTGCCGCTGTTTTAAACCACTTCACAGCACGTTCATAGTTTTGGTCTACCCCCGCACCAGCAAGATATAAAGTGGCTAAGTTATATTGCGATCTGCTATTTCCTTGTTCTGCCGCTTTCACGTACCATTTTGCCGCTTCAAAGTAGTCTTGTTTCACGCCAATGCCGTACTCGTAGCATTGAGCAATGCAAGATTGCGCATCTGCAAAACCTTGTTGTGCAGATTTTAAGTACCATTCTGCCGCCTTTTCGTTGCTTTGTTCTACCCCTTCGCCAGCATAGTAGCAGTGCCCTAGGTTGCACTGTGCGTTGTGTTGCCCTTGCTCGGCAGCCGTACGATACCACTCAACCGCTGTTTCGTGGTTTTTCTCGACCCCTAAACCATTGAAATAACAGAGCCCTAAACTAGCTTGAGCTACAGGATAGCCCATTACCGCTGCTAAATTGTACCACTTTGCCGCCTCTTCAAAATCTTGCGAAACCCCATGGCCAAAAAAGTACAAGTCGCCAAGTCCATTCTGCGCAATACTGTCGTTTTGCATAGCCGCTAAATTGTACCATTTTGCCGCCTTTTCATAGTCAACTTCTACCCATCGCCCACTACTGTAGTATTCCCCAAGGCGCGTCTGTGCCGAAATATCTCCTCCCTCTGCCGCAATAGTGTACCAGTAAATGGCTTTCTTCCCATTAGCCTTTATCTCTAATCCTATGTCGTAGAA
>CAYJOY010000400.1:0-1749 GCA_964371885.1 uncultured Lentimicrobiaceae bacterium
CCACCATAACCGCACCTATATACAGCGCGTGGAGCTATTTGTGGCGCCCGTTTGTGTTAAGAGGCGAGAACGAAGAGTTGATACATCAAAATATACAACTTTTAAATAAGGTAAACAACACCTATATTACCGTTAACGACTCCTCGGTGCAAGTGTGCGATACCTTACAGCAACCTATTTATGCTTATAATTATGCACAAGTGGTTTACAATACCGTTCATCGAAAAAATAATTACATTATTATAGATAAAGGGATTAGAGATGGAGTAATGACCGATATGGCGGTGCTTTCCCCCTCGGGAATAGTGGGAGTTGTGTGCGATGTTACCGACCAATTTGCAACGGTGTTGCCCTTGCTACACCCCCGTAGTAGTGTGAGTGCTAAAATTTTGCCAGCCAATCAAGTAGGAGCAGTGGTGTGGAATGGAGGAAACCCCGAAGAGGCATTCCTACTAGATATTCCACAGCATGTTAATATTAATAAAGGAGACTCTATTGTTACAAGTGGATACTCTACCATTTTTCCTAAAGATATATTAATAGGAACGGTGAAAGAGAGTGTGCAAGAAGAGAATAAAACGTTCCAAACAATTACCCTCCATTTAGCCACTAATTTTAATCAACTCAATTATTTGTATGTTGTAGAAAATATGTATCAATCGGAGTTAGATTCACTAAAAATAAACTTAGAAGATGAATAAAACACTCTCTAATATACTTCGTTTTGTAATATTACTACTGGTACAAGTGCTCCTTTGTAACCACATTCATTGGTTCGGATTTTTAAACCCGCAAGTTTACCTAATGGCCATTTTATTGCTCCCTCTCAATATGAAGAAGAGTTTTCAGTATATAATTGCGTTTCTTACAGGGCTAATTGTAGATGTTTTTTTTCAAACTTATGGGTTATTTGCTTCGGCAACGTTGGTGTTAGCATTTTTGCGCCCTTTGTTACTGTACCTAATGAACGGATTTAGACCTTACGAATCTTCTTTTAACCCCTCGCCTAACGAGCATAAGTTTGCAAGCTTACTCACCTACGTATTCCCACTAGTGCTTGCGCATCAGTTGGTGTTAAATATGATAGAAATTGCCGATTTTACAAAAATTATTTTTATAATTTGGTCATCGTTTGCCAATGCAGCCTTTACAACGTTAATTATTTTGTCGCTACTTTATATTTTTAGAAGAACGAAAGAGTAATCCTCCCAATTTACATCTCTTTATTTCGTAATGATACCAATAAAAAGAGACGAAGATTGTCTTCGTCTCTTTTCTGTAAATATTAAACTACAAAGTTTACGATTAGTAATTATTTTCTTTAACTTGGTAGTATGCTTGTGGGTGGTCGCACGATGGGCAAAGTTGAGGTGCTTTTTTGCCCGTGTGTAGATAGCCGCACTCTAAACATTTCCATGTTGTTTCTTCCTCTTTTTCGAAAACGGTGCCGTTTTCAATATTGGCTAATAATGCTCTGTAGCGATTTTCGTGTGCTTTTTCAACAGTGGCAATTGCCTTAAATTTAGCGGCAATCTTAGGAAATCCTTCTTCTTTTGCTACTTCTGCAAAATGGGGATATAGCTCTGCCCACTCTTCGTTTTCGCCCATGGCCGCCTCTTTCAAGTTCTCTGCAGTGGTTCCTATAATGCCCGCAGGGAATGTGGCTGTAATCTCTACTTCGCCCCCTTCTAAAAATTTGAAAAAAGTTTTAGCGTGTGCTTTTTCTTGCTCTGCAGTCTCCATAAAGAT
>CAYJOY010000401.1:0-1735 GCA_964371885.1 uncultured Lentimicrobiaceae bacterium
ACCTCTCGACCAAGGAATGGTTAACGTTACGGGTCGTTATTCGGGGTATAGGATGTTGCCCAAAGGGACTCTCTTTACAGAAAATATTGATATTGTGCTCCCCTACGACACCACCTTATTGCCTCCGGGCTTTAGTGCTAACGATATTGTTACCTATTATTACAACGATGTTTTTAAGAGATGGATTGCTATTGAGAAAGATTCTGTTGATGCCGAGAGGGGATTGGTACACTCGAAGGTGAACCACTTTACCGACTTTATAAATGCGGTGATAAAAACGCCAGAGATGCCCGAGACCTCTGCTTATACCCCCACCAGCATTAAGGAGTTAAAGGCGGCCAATCCGATGGAGGGGCTACAGATGCTTGCTCCCCCAACGGCTAATAACAGTGGGAGTGCCAATATGAGTTACCCGTTAAACATACCCGCCGGCAGGCAGGGAATGCAGCCACAGTTGGCGTTGAGCTATAGCAGCGACGGCGGTAATGGCTGGTTAGGACAGGGTTGGGACATTGCTATTCCCGCCATTACAGTAGATACGCGCTGGGGAGTACCCCGTTACGATGCCGAACAAGAAAGCGAAGTTTACCTATACCATGGAGAGCAGCTGGTAACCAAAGATAGTGATGGTAAGCACGAACCCATGCGCCATCGGACCAACGACACATTGGTAAGAAAGTATGGCAACGTTCAGTTTTACCCTCGCGTGGAGGAGGCTTTCGACAGCATTATCCGGCATGGGAACCATCCCACTAACTATTGGTGGAGTGTAACCGACCGAAACGGCATTACCCACTACTATGGCAAACAACACAACACCAACACGTACAGCCCTTCGGCAGTACTACAAGGAGAGCAAGGTATAGCCCACTGGGCATTAACTGAAAGTGTAGATTTGTATGGCAACAAGGTGCTGTATTTTTACGATGTGGTAGCGAGTACTGGCGGGGAACTAGAAGGAGCAACCGAAGGTAAAGCTATATATATTGATAGTATTAACTATACAAGTTTTGGGGAAGAAGGGGGGCCTTATTCTATTACCTTTAACAGAAGCGGTCAACTAAAAGAAGATATTATGGTGCAAGGTAGATACGGGTTTAAGGAGTTGCAAGATCAGTTACTTTGTCATGTTAACATCAATTATAAAGATACTATAATAAGAATGTATACTTTCACCATGGAGAATGCGCGAAGTTCCTACTACAAGACCCGTCTCAGCAGCTTCTATGTTTTTGATTCTTGTTTTAACCAATTTGCTCTCGATTGCGGGGTGCCGTTCACTAATGAACTTGGAGATAAGCCTGGATACAGAGGGGTTAAAACTAATTTAGAATACTACGATGCTTTGGATGAAGATGCTACTTTTGGAGCGCCCCATTTGCTAACCTTTACTCCGAATACATTCTCTTCTGTTTTTAATGCTAATGTATGGAAACCTACCGCATTAGGAGGAACTAAAGATAAATCGTGGAGTATAGGGGGCAATGTAGGTGCTGGATTGGGAGGTAATGTAGCTATGTGTAACATTGGAGCTGGGGGGAATTTTAACCACAACCGCTCTAAGGCGGAAGGATTGTTAACATTAATAGATTTAGATGGCGACGGCTTAAGCGATAGATTATATAAAAGTAATGATGTTGTATACTTTGCAAAACGGATACAGATTAATGAAGAAAAGTTCAGTTACGCCTCACCTATTCCTATTTCAACACTCACTAGCTTTTTGTGGCAAGAG
>CAYJOY010000402.1:0-1714 GCA_964371885.1 uncultured Lentimicrobiaceae bacterium
TCTACGAGAGGGATTTCTGAACTATCGTAATAAGAAGGGAAGTCGAGGGTGGTAATTCTATAAACCACATTTGAGTGTACCCTTTTGTGCCAAAATTGCTGTATCCCCACATAGCCACCTGCCATATTAAGCGTGGCCATTTCTCCAATTTGATTAGATGGGGTAATATCGAAATTAAACACAGAAAGATCTTGTATATACTTTGATATTCCGGTACCAGCATTTAATTGCATGTAAAACCTCGACCCTCTCCACATCGACATGGCAGTGCTTAAGGCAACCCCACCAGCTGGTACAAATTTTGAGTTTTTACCCGATAAAGAGTCGCCGTAGTTCAACACACGGAGAATAGCTCCTAGCTGCACATGCCCTTTATCCCACTTATACTTAACATGTGTTATGAAATCGGGTACACGTTGCGGCTGAGTATATACTTTTATTTCAGGAGTATGTATCTCAATCATAGGCATTGTTGGCAATTCGGCAGCTACTGCAAACTGAAATTTTTTCTTATACAATGTATAACGAATCATGGGTTGACGCAAGGCCACTTGGTTATTAGGCCCCTCGCCATCAATGGTGGGTGGTGCCGCCTCCAAATCCATAAAAGTGCTCCATGTTTGTCCTACTGTAAGCCCAGCAATTGAGATATAGGCATGCCTTAAACGGAAAGCGTTATTAGTGCCACCATTAAAATCGCCTTCTACAAAACCAACAATGGTATGCTTTTTTAATTTGCTTACTATCTTAAAATTAAGACGTGTATAATTAAGAAAAATCTTAAATTGTCCATAATTCTCAGAGGGAATATTTATTAAAGAGGTTATAAAATCGTTGCTATTTATCATCCCTCCAAAGTCGAAGTATGGAATTACTTTCACAAAACCTCCAATTCCAAATTTAAAGGTTCTATCTTCGTTGGCTAGCATAAAACGGGGATCACCCGCATCGTGATTTGCCTTTTGAAAATAGCCTTGTTCGGGATCGTACGGACGTAAAAACAAGCTATCCGAACCTTTAATAATGATATTTCCAGCAGTTATTTTCTTATCTTTTTGAATGATAATTGTATCAACTTGAGAAAATACATTAAGAGATAAAAGCATGAAAAGGGCAAAAAATGTAATGGAATGCTTCATAATAACAATTTAATTAATAATAATTTATGGACAATTTTCAATTAATGAATAAAAAGTAGAGACGTTTTTTAGGCGTCTCTACAAATTTAACAATCTTTATCCGTTTTTGCGTTGGCATTTTTTTGGTACCACGCAAGTACCACTAGCGCGGCACACTACAACAGGTTCTGCTAAAACGTCGGCTGCCGATTCAGAAATGTCGGTTCTCGGAGCTATCACTTTTCTAGCTTCAAATACCATTTTTCTCGAGCTGTTACCCACTTGGGTAATTTCTCCTACCGCCTCTATATAGTCGCCAGCATAAACAGGTGCTAAAAACTCTACGCTATCGTAGGCGCAAAAAAGCCCTTCGTCGCCATCGTTTATTATTAACAGTTCGGTAGCTACATCGCCAAAAAGTTGTAGCATTCTAGCACCATCTACTAAGTTTCCGCCATAATGAGCATCGTGCGAACTCATTCTTAATCTAATCATTGATTTCATATTATTATACAGTTTATGGTGTGTCTCACCTTTAGTTTAATTTATAATTTGGGTAACATTTCAAATATTAATTTTTGCAATTTAGGTTCTAT
>CAYJOY010000403.1:0-1706 GCA_964371885.1 uncultured Lentimicrobiaceae bacterium
CTATTTCGTTTTTCTCGCAAGTATATTGATTATTAAGAGGAGTTATCATCTCACCTTGACCACTAAAAATCAATAGGTTAAATGCTTTCAGGATGTCTGTTATTCCGTATCCTAGTAGTGTATCTGGGTTTTGGTATTGGCTTCCCGATTTTCTTACCGCGTCCATTATTTCGTAATTTGTTTTTTCGGGGAAGGCATTTCTTAAGCACGCTACGTATCCTGCTAACAATGGCGAAGAGAATGATGTACCGCTAATGGTTCTCAATCCACCGTCTGTTTCGGCAGCTATTGCGTGCCAACCTACAGCTACGGCATCGGGCTTAATTCTTCCATCGCTGGCGTGCCCGTACGAGCTAAAAGGGGCTCTCTCTTTGTACACATTTACGGCTCCCACTGTTAGTATATCTTTAGCGTCGGCTGGAAATCCGATGCGCCACCATGCGTCATCTTTAAGGCCGCTATTACCGGCGCTATTGCAGATTATCATCCCTTTGCTAGCGGCAATGGTGGCAGCTTGCGAAGCGCGCGACACCTTGCCATTGAGGTCGGCATAAGTTCTATTTTGGGTAGAATCGTCGAAAAGGGTGTACCCTAACGAGGAGTTTACAATGTCAACCCCAAGGCTATCGGCCCACTCTATAGCGGCTACCCAGTTGTCCTCCTCTACCTTGTACTCGCTGCGAGGGTCTTCGCTTTGCGCTAAGTAGTAGTTAGCATTCGGGGCAGAACCTACAAAGGTGCCAGACAAAGATGAGCCAATGGTAGACCAAACATGGGTGCCATGACTGCCAGTACGATAGGGATTTTCGTGAGCATTCACAAAATTACGAACGCCACGAACCCGGTGCTCTCTATAGGCGCGCGCAAAATAGGCATTCGTATCGGCACCATTAAAGCCACCATCTAAAATCATCATAGTTACCCCTCTTCCCGAATAGCCAAGCCGGTGTAACCAGTGCCCATTGTTTACTACTATCTGTAAAAATCCAAATATGTTAACTAAATCTCGCTTTTCTATCTCCGACTCATTTACCACATTCTCGTTATAGTAGGTGGTGAAATGGTTTTTAACAGTATCTGGCCCTTTCATCGGAATAGTTTTCTCTACTTCTTTTACAAAAGGGAGCTGTTTTAACTTCGCAACTATCTGTTCATCTTCCGAATAAATGGTAATTCCGTTCATCCATTTCGAAGCGTTAACTAACTGATTAGTGGGCGATAAGCGCAGCACCTGCTGTATATAACTTGAAGAAACGGGCAAATCTTGCTCCGTAATTTCAATATTAAACTTCTCTCTTTTCTCGATGGCAAGTGGCGAGAGGAACGTTTCTGGTTTTTCAACCGTGTGGGCAGTCCCTTTTTTATCTTGAAAAGCGACCCAATATTTACCATACTCTTGAGCATTGGCAAAATAGGAAATGAAAAGCATGGCGAGGAAAAAGGATGTTTTTTTCATAATGATGATGGTTTAATTTCTGCCTGCGAAAATAATAAAAAAAACATTGCAAAAATCAACTTTTGTATTCATGCATCAAACAGAGAAAATTCAAAAATAAGTGCGAAAGTTGAACATGTTTATTGGAATTAGATACGAACAAACCATCAGATTAAACATCATTCCAACAAATAAACAACAGTTAGTTAGCAAGTAAAAAAAAAAAAAAAATTAACTTTTGTATTACATTATTTTGTAGTTTTGCCAGCAA
>CAYJOY010000404.1:0-1700 GCA_964371885.1 uncultured Lentimicrobiaceae bacterium
CAAAAATCGGGAATTACACAATATAGACTATGGCAGCATCGGGGAGACGGTTACTCACTATTATAGGAGAACTTGATATTAGAAGTTCCATTAAAGAAGGAAATCAAATAATAGCCCAAATTGAAGCATTTAATCAAGAAAATGGAACACTGCCTGAAGAAGAGGCATTTTACAAGTATTTAGAATCAAAAGAGAAAGGAAGTAAGTTTTATTACTCACAATGCTCGCAAGATTATTACATCCTTTATTTTTGCATTTCTATAGATGACTGTTACCAATACGATTCTGAAAGTAAAAGTTGGAATTTACTTTCCAGAACAGCGTACATCAACAACATGTATTATGACAAACCTGCGCGCGTTGAAATAAAAAATGCTTTTCACATGCTCGTAATGGTTGTTGTTTTACTAACATTCTGTCATATAAACATTCGCACATTCAAAATAAAAAAGCAAATTTCATTACTACTACTGGTTATTTTAAGTTCCTTTTTATACATTCAAGTTAGTAACGCCTTATACGATTTTTGGACTATAACCTCAAGCTCGAGTATGCCACCACCGTTTCCGAGTAATCTTGTTTATAGTTATTTAAGCTTTCTTATGGTATCAATATTACTCAGTATTTCCCATAAAAAAATAAAGAATTCCCAATGGAGAAAATGGGTCTTTTTCCTCCTCTTTATAGTTCATATAGCGTTGGTTTTAGCTTCGTTATGGAGTGCCCCAGAGGTTACTACTGTGTTTCTACTATCAAGTATTTGCCTATTTGGGTACTTGTTCTTCGTGTTTCATGGCGAGCATAGAAAAGGGGAGTTTTCTATGAATCATCATTAGAAAATCTGTAGTACCCAAGATCGCATTCGCGCAACCTAAATTACTAAAGGAAAAGAAGTAGTACTAGCGTGCAGGAAAGTTTGGCTAATGACTAATCGTTCAAAACAAAATATTTAAACCCCTTATTCCCTGCTATGTAAAATATATGCTTGCGGATTTTGTACGATGATAGTATTTGTAGCGCATCGTGGGCGTAGCCGTTGAGCTGATCAATATCTTCTTGAAGAGGCGCTTCTATAGCTTGCACTTTCTTCCAATCTTCCCCTTTGGTGTACTTAAATTCTACAATATGTTTATGGCGAAAATAGGCGGTGTGCGCACGTCCCGTGATCTCAAAATCGGCTCTTCCCGAAGGGTAATTTTGTTCCATGGCTATGATAAAATCGCCCGTAATGTAGCGGTTGCATAGTTCGTAAAAGGTATTACGGACAAAGGTTTCGTTTATTTTATCGAAGCTCTGCCCTACAAATTGACCAAGGTAATGCTTATAATAGCCCGCAAAGAGTGTTTCTATATTAAAATCATGATAAAATTGCTTAAACATAGGAGCATAAATATCTTTTCGGTAGCTCAGTTGGGATACATCGTTGTAATAATCGGCAAAAATACTCACCATAGTGTTGTTGGGGAGTTTCATGCTAAATGCATCATTCAACGTTGTCATTCCCAGATAATAAAACGATATGGGATAGAAGTCTTTATCGAAAAATTGTTCTTTGTTAAACTTACTTCGTAATGCCCCTAACGAGTAGCTCATCTCTTGTCCATTCACTAAATCGAACAGTATTTCGCGGGCGTTTTCGGTACCACCCACTAACCGCTTGATCCAATTCACATCGGTGCGCAGGTTTTCATCAATCAGTT
>CAYJOY010000405.1:0-1685 GCA_964371885.1 uncultured Lentimicrobiaceae bacterium
AAATGGTAGTTTAACCTTTAGAAACTTATTTGACACCACAAATTCTCAATTTATTATAGCAACCCAAAGACTTCATGAATCTATAGATATGTCGAATATTATGGTCTCTTTTTCCACTATTATCCCCCACGGCATATTAGAGGTGGGAACTATGGTAGAGGATGATACTACTACCTTTATCCCATTAGAGAGCTTCCAGTTTGATGAATTGTTGTATAGACTCGTGTATATAGATATTCCATTTGATAACTATACGGGTAATTACCGTACTATTGCGTTACGCTATACCAATACTAGTGAAAGGAATGGTTATTTCTTCTTAGATGATTTTGTAATTGACTACATCCCAAGTTGTATACGCCCGCAACATCTTAACGTTACTGAGGTAACAACTGAATCGGCGACCCTTACTTGGGAAGATTTAAATGACAATAATACGGAGTGGAATTTGACCTATCTTGCCTCAGGGGATGATGCATGGACGGTAATTCCCAATATTACGGCACCCACTTATACCCTACAAGGATTAGCCCCATCCACCGTTTACTATGCTCGCGTTAGTGCAGCATGTGCTGAAGAAGCGAGTCTTGAGACTCTCGAGATAAGTTTTACTACGGATTGCACCCCACTAACAGCGCCTACTGCCTTAGAAGAATTTAACGAAGTGCCCCCTCTATGCTGGGAATCAAAAAATAGCGAAATTTTGGATACTGCCGCCGCCGTTTTTATATACGGTAATTCTGGTTGGAACACTGAAAGCACCCCTTACGATGAAAACAATATTAGTGGCAACTATGCTGAACTTCCTTTGTTAACATCTAAGGCTCATTGGCTCATTTCACCTAGTATCGATTTAGGAAATAATGGAAATGGGTATCAAGTAGAGTTCGATGTGCAATTCGATAACTATTATTGGCGTTCAGTACCCGAAGAAGACTTAAAATTCGGAGTAATCGTTTCACTAGATAATGGAGATACCT
Organism: uncultured Lentimicrobiaceae bacterium; assembly: GCA_964371885.1. GTDB lineage: Bacteria > Bacteroidota > Bacteroidia > Bacteroidales > WCHB1-69 > CAYJOY01. Next base: position 981 of record CAYJOY010000405.1, read on the forward strand.
GGTTACCATCGAATGCGACACTTTGGAGTGAAGTAGCCGGTGAGATCGATAACCTTATGACCAAAACACATCTTATTGTTCCTTTAATGAATGAGGAAAACATCCCGTATCAAGGTGTGGTGAAAATTGCGTTATACGGTGGAATCAGTCAAGATGCCTTAGGTTTTAAGTGGATAAAAGTAGACAATTTCCAAGTAACGGAGTATGGAAGCACCCAAATTTGTGATGCCCCACTAGATTTGATAGCGACCCCTCGGCTTTTTACCACAGAACTCACTTGGACTCCAAGGTATGAACAAGATTCTACTTGGGTAGTCATGTACAGAGAGATGAATACCACCGAATGGACGGAAGTAATGACCGATGAACCGCATTATTCTATTATAGGATTAGCCTCTGAAACGCAGTACGAAGCAAAAGTAGCTACAATATGTGGCGACCAAACTTCGTACGCCTCATCAATAATAGCGTTTACAACACTATGTAACAGCTCTATCACAGCACTGCCATATATTGAAGATTTTGACACGTATACTACAGAAGATTTCCCACCATGCTGGACAAAGACCACAGAAGGGGAGCACTTCTTGCAGCTGATTCCTGTGGGAGAGGATGGAGGTAAGGCATTGTTATACGATGCGCGCAACGACTCAGCAGTGACTACCATTATCACTACCACAGAATATATTGCAGAAACCGTAGATT
>CAYJOY010000406.1:0-354 GCA_964371885.1 uncultured Lentimicrobiaceae bacterium
TTCCCATAGAGGACGCCATGAGTCAGTGTATGGGGAGAGAGTGGAAAACCATTACACCCATTCTATAGCTATTGCCGTGCAAATGAAAGCAGATATGATACACTGTAGTCCACTGATTCCTGAGGTGTTGGAAACTAGCCGCGCTTACGTGGAGGTGGCCATGGTGGGAATGGTGCTGAGTTACTATATTCGCAGTTTAGGCTATGAAGCACGACACAACATGGATGCTAACTATTTGGTGAATACCGTGGCGGTGGCTAAAGATGCTGGACTTGGCCAGGTGGGAAGAAACAATCTTCTTACCCATCCAACGTACGGATCGATGATGCGGCTGGGCGTTATTAACACCACACT
>CAYJOY010000406.1:364-1661 GCA_964371885.1 uncultured Lentimicrobiaceae bacterium
CTCCCGCTGGTAGCCGATAGCGCTATAGATTTTGGGCTCCATGATTTTTGTCAGCAATGTAACCAATGTGCAATCAACTGCCCCTCGAAAGCGATTGACAAAGAAGGAAGCGCGCCATGGAGTACCCAACAAGAGAAATGTTACCAACTCTGGCGTAAAGTGGGAACAGATTGCGGGATCTGTATTGCTAGCTGTCCTTTTGGACAAGGGTTAGAGACTATGAAAAATGAAATTCATTTCAAAGAAAATTCAATAGCTATTACTCAAGCACTCACTGAATACCATGAGAAGTTCGGAAAACGCCCTTTTATTAAGGAGCCACCTGAATGGTTGATGTAATTTTTTAGGAGTAGGGAATAGAGAGACGCATCAAACGAACCATAATATTTTTATGTTCAAGTCGTTGCTAATAGATATTAATCATAAATAAAACGAATATGAAAAAACTACTATTATTATGTTTAGCACTGCTCCCGTTAGCAGTTTGGGCACAGTACGATACCCCTTGCATTGAATTAAGCATGAGCCAGGACACTTTAGTGGCCCCCGATGTATTTCACCTAGATATTAGAATTATTGATAATAAAGGGGTGGGTAAACAAGGGATTGATGAGGCAGAAAAGAAAGTGCTTTTACCCACCCTTTTACGAGAAGGGATTGATGTGCAAAAACACTTGGTAATTTCCGATATAACCTCGTACTACTATAAAAATAAAGATGTGATGTCTAAAGAATACACATTAACGTTATATGATACTGCACAAGTAAATCATATTATAGTGCAATTACGTAATGAAAATTTTGTAGTTTCACTATCAACGGAAGTGAGTAATGAAGCAGAAATAAAGCGCTTGCTACAAGCAAAGGCACTGAAAGCTGCTAAAAAGGAGGCAGAAACTTTGCTTTCAGCAGTAGATTGTAAAGTGGGACCGTTGTTGAATATTAATATAAATATACGCGGACTTCTTAGTGGAGATTATACATACCCTATGAACAGATCCCCAATAAAGGAGTTTAAAAAGAAGGAAATTTCTGCGTATATAGATGTAGTATACGGCATTATTGAGTAACCGATTTTGCGTATTACATCTCCTCCAGCGATAAACAGTAACTCTCAATGTCAAACTTTGCGAGCAATTTTGTTTGAATATATTCTACTTTAGCGGCAAGTAACTCGGGTTTAAAGTTTTTCTTTTGGCGTATTGCAGCATCATTCTTGTTACCACCGTAACAGTTACCACCGTAACTAAATCGGTTGTTTTTCTTCTTTTAAAATATTTACTTACGGCATTTGTAA
>CAYJOY010000407.1:0-1658 GCA_964371885.1 uncultured Lentimicrobiaceae bacterium
CACTAATTAAAATGATGCCCGGCGTGTCGTCAGTTAACGAGTTGAGTTCGCAATACAACGTGCGTGGTGGTAATTACGACGAAAACCTCGTGTTTGTGAACGATATTCAGATATATCGCCCTTTCTTAGTGCGCAATGGAACTCAAGAGGGATTGAGTTTTGTGAACCTCGATCTAACTGAGAGTGTGATCTTCTCTGCTGGTGGATTTCCCGCCAGCTATGGCGATAAAATGTCGTCGGTAATGGATGTGCAATACAAAACCCCAAGAAAAACAGGTGGCTCTTTCTCCATAGGATTATTAGGAGCAACCGCACATGTAGAGGGGGTGATTAAAGATAAAGAGAAAAAAAAGGATGTGTTTACCTATTTGCTAGGAGTGAGGTACAAAAATAATAAATATATTCTGAGTTTCATGGATACCCAAGGCGATTATAAACCGCAGTTTTTCGATGCACAAATGCTCCTCTCTTGGAATGTAAATCAGAAATTGAACATCTCGTTTTTGGGAAATGCCTCCATAAATAAGTTTATCATGGTGCCGCAAGATAGAGAAACCTACTTCGGGTCGTTAGCACAGGTGCAGAAATTTACGGTGTTTTTCGATGGTAATGAGGTAGATAATTATAAGAACTTTTTAGGAGGATTGACTTTTGACTACAAATGGAACCCCCAAAATAATATTAAATGGATTTTTTCATCATATTATGCTCGGGAATCGGAAACATACGATATTCAAAGTCAATATTTTCTAAACGATGTTGAAGTAGATTTTGATGGAGATGCTGATGATGTTTTTACCCAAACATCTACACGTGGTTATGGTACCTTCTTGGAACATGCCAGAAACCATATTACGGCGTGGGTGAGTGCTGCTGAAATGCGCGGCTCGAACACGCTTAAAAACAATAAGATACAGTATGGGATTAAACTACAGAACGACCAGATAAGGGACGAAATCTATGAGTGGCAACTTTACGACTCTTCGTCGTATGTTATTCCGCATATCCCCACAGTGCCTAACGATTCGATAGGGGTTGGCTACGACGATCCATCGCGAGTATTGGATATTGGAGACCATTTCCTACAGTCGGCAAACGATATTAATACATTAAGAATAACAGCTTTTATTGATGATACTTGGCGTATAGAGAAAGATTCGGCAGTGCAGTTTATCCTTAACGGGGGGCTCCGTTTTCACTATTGGTCGTTCAATAATGAATTTAATGTGTCGCCGCGCCTCTCTTTGTTATATAAACCGCAATGGAAAAGCGACTGGGTATTTATGCTCAAAACAGGGGTGTATTATCAAACTCCGTTTTATAGAGAAATGCGAAATATAGAGGGAGAACTAAACAAGGATATAAAATCACAATTTTCTTATCAGGTGCTCCTTTCGGCAGATTATAATTTTAAAATAAAAAGGATGCCGCTCAAACTCACATCAGAAGTGTATTATAAATATCTCGATAATTTAATCTCTTATACGGTCGATAATCTGAGAATTACCTATTCGGGAATGAACGATTCTAAAGGATATGCAGTAGGTCTTGATGTGAAGATTAGTGGTGAACTTATTGAAGGTTTAGAGTCGTGGTTGACCCTTTCTGTTATGAAAACAGCCGAAAAACTAGCAGGTACCGATGAATTTATTAGACGC
>CAYJOY010000408.1:0-1651 GCA_964371885.1 uncultured Lentimicrobiaceae bacterium
ATTCTGAAGAAATGGTGCGAAAAGGGAAAGAAAACATTCCCAACCAAAACGTCTCTTTTTGTGTAGAAGATGCAACGCAACTCTCTTTCAAAGACCAATCTTTTGATGCAGTGCTCATTGCCAATGCCCTACACGTGATTCCAAATCCAGAAAAAGTGTTACAAGAGATACATAGAGTCTTAAAGAGCAACGGACTCCTTATTGCCCCAACATTTATTGTTACCCCTCACACCTCAAAGCTAAGGTTGTTTTTGCTTTCTCTCATTGGATTTCGGTTATACAACCGCTGGAATAGCAGCGCATTTGCCGCATTTGTAGAAGCAAACCAATATAAAGTTTTAGAAAATATAATTATTAAAGCAACCCCTTTATCGGAGTGCGTATTAATGGCCAAAAAAAATAATGGCGAAATGTAATATCATTAATGAAAAATATAGGGGACCTCTAATAATGCGAATCGCCATAATTCAAAAATATAATGTATTTTCGCGACCTAAAAATTCACTTTCTTATGGGTTATAGGGCTTGCCAATGAAAGTGGGAAACATAAGCCCCGACAAAAAAAATATAATAAAATGAAATGTTTTGCAATGTTAAGAATTGGTGAAGTAGGTTGGTTAGAAAAAGAAATACCAACACTTGGGCCAAACGATGCGTTAATTAAACCAACTGCGTTATCACCTTGTACTTCAGATATTCATACCGTATGGGCAGGTGCTCTGGGCGATAAACATGATATGACTTTAGGACACGAAGCCGTGGGTATTGTAGAAGCAGTAGGCTCTGAAGTTAGAGATTTTAAACCTGGCGACCGCGTATTAGTGGCTGCTATTACACCCGATTGGGGCAAAAAAGAAGCCCAAGCGGGTTACCCAATGCACTCTGGTGGAATGTTAGCAGGATGGAAATTCTCGAATGTGAAAGATGGCGTTTTTGCTGAATACTTCCATGTAAACGAAGCAGATGCTAACTTAGCGCATATCCCAGCTGAAGTAGACGACGCTACAGCGTGTATGTTATGCGACATGATGCCCACAGGTTTCCACGGTGTAGAATTGGCAAATATCCAATTCGGCGAAGAGGTGCTAGTAATTGGCATTGGACCAGTAGGACTTATGGCAGTGGCGGGTGCTGCGTTAAGAGGTGCTTCTAGAATCATGGCAGTAGGATCAAGACCTAACTGTATTGAAGTAGCTAAAAAATATGGCGCTACCGATATTATAAACTATAAAAACGGTGACATCCTAGAACAAGTAATGAAATTAACCCAAAACCAAGGAGTTGATAAAATAATTATTGCCGGTGGAGATAACGACACCTTCATTGATGCCGTTAAATTATTAAAACCAGGTGGAATTATTGGAAATGTAAACTATTTAGGTGAAGGCGAATACGTAAGAATCCCAAGATTAGAATGGGGTGTTGGTATGGGACACAAAACCATTACCGGTGGATTAATGCCAGGCGGTAGAGACAGACTAGAAAAGTTACTCGCCATGGTAAAAGCAGGAAGAGTAGATCCTAGTTTAATGATTACCCACAGACTAGAAGGGTTAGAAAAAGTAGAAGATGCTTTATATCTAATGAAAGATAAACCTGCCGATTTAATTAAACCAGTGGTTATCCTTAAATAATTGGAAGCGTTGAGGTG
>CAYJOY010000409.1:0-1420 GCA_964371885.1 uncultured Lentimicrobiaceae bacterium
GACGAGGTTCGCCGTGTAGGTAAAGCACTTGGCATTTCCGACTTGCTTATTCAGCGCCACCCTTTCCCAGGACCAGGGCTTGGCGTAAGGATATTGGGTGCTGTTACCCCCGAAAAAGTGGAAATGTTGCAAGAGGCCGATGCCATCTTTATTGATCTACTTCGTGAACATGGCTGCTACGACCAAGTGTGGCAAGCGGGCGCAATCCTACTTCCTATCCAATCGGTAGGGGTAATGGGCGACGAAAGAACCTACGAAAGCACTATCGCGTTGCGCGCCGTACTTTCTACCGACGGAATGACCGCAGACTGGGCCAAACTTCCTTACGATGTACTCGGCAAAATGTCGAACGAAATTATTAATAAAGTAAAAGGGATAAACCGCGTAGTTTACGATATTAGCTCGAAACCACCCGCAACTATTGAATGGGAATAACAGATGCGTCCGTGTATTCCTAACACCATTCAAATAAAAACATTAGGCTGTAAACTCAACTATAGCGAGTCGTCGCATGTAATGAGAGAATTGCAGGCTAACGGGTTTTCACTATCCGAAAATCCAGAATATTATATTGTAAACACTTGTGCAGTTACTCGCGCGGCTGAGAAGAAGGGACGTAATTTAATACATCAATTGCACCGCGAGTACCCTGCCGCAAAACTCATTATTGTGGGTTGCTATTCGGCATTACACGCCCAAGAGATAGAACAGTGGGAAGGGGTACATAAAGTATTTGGGAGCGAGGATAAGATCAACCTCGTAGAGTATCTTACTCATAAAAAAGAAGATATACTAGCAACCCCTTACTTTTTCTCTACCTTTTCTTCGAGCGACCGAACCCGTTCCTTCTTAAAAATACAAGATGGCTGCGATTACCACTGTAGCTATTGCACCGTTTGCGTAGCACGCGGAAAGAGCCGTAGCGATACCATTGCTAATGTGCTGCAGAATTTACAAAAGATCAAGAATCTCGGAATTAAAGAGGTAAACATTACAGGGGTAAATCTTGGCGATTTTGGTGCTGGCACCTCCGAAAACTTTTTCCAATTGCTGCAAGCTATTGAAAAAGAAAAACTCGTGGCTAGGGTACGCATCTCTTCAATTGAACCCAACTTGCTTACCGACGATATTATAGAGCTTGTGGCTAACGCTACATCTATTATGCCCCACTTCCATATTCCTTTACAATCGGGTTGTGATGAAATTTTAGCATTAATGAAAAGGCGTTACAACACTTCCCTATTCCATCGTAAAATAGAGAGAATTAAAGAGTTAATGCCACACGCCTGCATTGCCGCCGACGTTATTACGGGGTTTCCTGGCGAAACAGACGAATATTTTGAAAAAACATATCGCTTTCTCGAAATGTTACCCATTAGCTATTTACACGTATTCACCTACTCTATACGACCTGGGACTT
>CAYJOY010000409.1:1430-1649 GCA_964371885.1 uncultured Lentimicrobiaceae bacterium
CAGCTACTATGAAAAATCAGGTAGAACATACGGTGAAAAAAGAGCGAACACACCAACTGCTGGAACTTTCGCAACAGAAAAAAAGCGCGTTCTATCGTCAACATCTTAACCAAGAGCGTTCGGTGCTGTTTGAAGAGGCAAAAGAGCACACAATTTATGGTTTTACCGATAATTATATTCGCGTGGCAGTACCTTGTAACGACGCCTCGCTCAATAATC
>CAYJOY010000410.1:0-1141 GCA_964371885.1 uncultured Lentimicrobiaceae bacterium
GTGTCGAGCACTGGTGAGAGGGCAATCCCTTTGGTGGTTACAAACGCCACGTCGTAATCGTGTCTTAAAACAGGTGCCTCTCCACCCCAGTTGACAGGGATGTAGTTGTAATCTAAGAATGCATCATTTTGACCAAAGAATGTGTTTCTTAGTGTACTAGGTTCCCCATTCCCATTAATAATAGAGAGGGCACTGCGGGGTTGGTTGGCGGCAAGGCCTGTGCCTTTGAAAACCTCTTCAAAAACATAGTTTTTATTAACTTCAGTGTTGCTTACGTTTGGGAATTTAAACACTTCGTTAATAACTAGGGTAGTGCCTGCATCTAAAAACATCCCGTTTGCAAAACCAACCTCCACAGTGGTTAATTTTTGCGGAAGGTTAAACACCTCATTCATGCTTTGTAATGCATTGCATATAGTAAACATATTGCTAGCAAAAAAAGCCCCAACATTGGTTAAGTCAGAGGGGAGGTTAAATACAGCATTCATGCTTTGTAATGCAGTGCATCGACAAAACATAGAGTATGCAAAATAATTCTCCACGGTAATTAATTTTTGCGGAAGATTAAACACCGTATTCATACTTTGTAACGCGGAGCACAGATAAAACATTCCGAATGCAAAATTATTCCCGACTTGGTCTAAGTTTGAAGGAAGATTAAACACCGCATTCATACTTTGTAACGCGGAGCACGAGAGAAACATGTTTTCTGCAAAATTATCTCCGGCTACGCTTAATTCTGAAGGAAGATTGAACACCTCATTCATGCTTTGTAACGCGGAGCAACCATAAAACATTCTGAATGCAAATCCATCCTTCACCGCACTAACTTCATCCCATCCGTAGGCAAAACCAGGACCTGTGTTTATTAATTTTGTACAATTGTGAAAAGTGTACGCCCACTCGTAATCATATTTAGGGGTAGCACTATAACGTGTCATTTTTGGGGTAAAACCTGAAAGGATGGCGGTCACTTTATTTTTGTTGGTTTGATTATTAGCTCCATAAGCATTATTAGCAAACCCAAACGCCCTCAACCAAGCCTCGGGATTGGCATCTGCGGGGGTAATGGTAATGTTGTAGGTACCTGCATAGGTATAGGTATGTTTAATGCCTTCTGAGTCCTCCCCTGACACAATGG
>CAYJOY010000410.1:1151-1627 GCA_964371885.1 uncultured Lentimicrobiaceae bacterium
TTCATGAGCCGCACTGGAAACGGTGCTCGTACTATCGTCTCCCCAGTTGATATGCCAGTTGTAGGTTATACCTGACGCTCCATAAGCACCCGAAAGGGGAATGGCGAAGGTTTTATCGGTTTCGGTAACGGTTACTTCGAACAGGAACTCCTCTTTTATCCAACCCGCATACAGCGTCGTATCTTGAGTAACGGTGCTGGTGGCAAAGTCCCATTTAGTGAGGTAGGTGCTATCTACAAACCAGCCTACAAAAGTAGCTTCGGTAGAGGTAGGGTTAGCAGGAGCTACAATAGTAGTATCTTTTTGAGCTGGGAAGGTGTCAATCGCTGGTGAGAGGGCAATCCCTTTGGTGGTTACAAACGCCACTTTGTGGTTGGCGGTTAAAGGAGTGGTTGGGCCACCCCAGTTGAATGGAATATAGTCATAATCTAAGAAAGCCTCCTTTTGACCGGTGAAGGTCCCTCTTTCGTCAGTAG
>CAYJOY010000411.1:0-1619 GCA_964371885.1 uncultured Lentimicrobiaceae bacterium
TTCTAGAAATAGATTCACACTAATGAATGAAGTATACAACACGGAGTATCTCATGGAAGGGCTTCCTGTTTACTTAGAACCTCTTAATAACCCTGGCACCCATTTTGGGCATGGGGTAACGCGGCAAAGGAATATGTTTGCTACCTATTTTCAAAAGGTAAACGACTTCAGCATTAAGCAGATTAGTAATTATCAACACTGTACCTACGAGCAGTTTTACAACACCTACAAAGATGCAATGTTCCCTGTATATGTAAATTACTATGAACAAAAGGCAAAAACAGGAGAAGCAGTACTAGTAGTTGGCAGATGCTGGGGAACACAACTTACCCCAAACATAAACGATTTGATGTTTAGCGAGGCTACTTTTGCTTACCATCCCGCATCAAGCAACAAAGATCAAGTGCCTTATGCTTGGAAAATTAGAGGGGAAATTAAAATCCCCGAAAAGAATATTATTGGCACAGCGCTAAACGAATATAGCAATTAGTAATTAAAGAGCCCGTAAAGTTCACCGTTAATTTTATCGATAATGGTACCAAAGTCCTCTTTACTCTCAGCAAATTTTATGGTGTTAACATCTATTATTAGGAGTTTTCCAGCAGTATATTCAGATATCCACTTCTCGTAACGCTCATTTAGTGATTGTAAATAATCGATGCGAATGCTATTTTCAAAAGAGCGTCCCCTTTTTTGTATTTGAGACACGAGTGTAGAAACGTCGGCTTTTAAATAAATTAAGAGATCGGGTGGTTGAATAAACTTTGATATCAGATGATATAATGCAAGATATGTTTCGAAATCGCGGGTAGGCATTAAGCCCATTTCGTGCAGGTTAGGTGCAAAGATATGTGCATCTTCAAAGATAGTTCTATCGTGAACCACACTCTTCTTTGACTCGTGACTATCAGCTATTTGACGAAAACGTTTGTTGAGATAATATATCTGTATATTGAACGACCATCGTTGCATGTCTTCGTAAAAACTAGCAATATAAGGGTTATCGTCTATATTTTCATAAGATGCTTCCCATCCATAATGTTTTGAAAGCATAGTAGTTAGTGTTGTTTTTCCAGAGCCTATATTGCCTGCTATAGTAATGTACATATTGGTTTTCTTTAAGTAAATCTCTATTTCGTCTATTTAAGTTTATTTATTACATTCATTTTCTATTAAAACGAATTTGCAAAATTACAATAATATTTGTTATCGCACGTCGTTATTTGCAAAAATATTAAAACTCTACCGAAAACTTTAAGTTTATTAATCTTGGCGTTAAATAATTGGGAATTGCCCACGAGTTATTATTCAAGTCTGGCACCCACGTATAGGAAGATACATTATTTATTCCCAATACGTTAAACACTTCTAAATGAAGCCCCATATTTTTAACACTTCGTAAGAGTTTGCTTTTATTCTTGTATCTATCTCTACTTTGTTCAAGGAACATATACGAGAAACCGATATCAGCCCTGAAGTAATTTCTCATAGTATAGGTATTCTCCACGGTTCGTTCAACATCTGGATTCCAGTGGGGTAACCCTGTAGAGTAGACGAAATTAAGGTGAACCCTTATTTTCTTATATCCTGGAATATGGTCTTGAAAGAAAAGATTCGCC
>CAYJOY010000412.1:0-1616 GCA_964371885.1 uncultured Lentimicrobiaceae bacterium
CAATGAATCGGGACAGATTAAAGTGTGGTTGCAAGACCAGGAAAGACCCAGACCTATCGTAATATTTAGGAAACATCAAAAAACAGAAGATAACCCCGATCTCACTTTTCCCATTATAGCGTGGCACCCCACCGGAAGATGGCTAGGGGTAACCGTAGAAGATAAAGGGAGGTGCTACTACTATCCTTACGACCTGAAAGAAGAAAAATGGGATAAACGCCGATTGATTGATGTGGAGAAAATTACCGATTGGTCCTACTCAAACGATGGAAAAACCATCCTCTTTTCGGGATATAAAGATGGCCAGTCCGACATATTTCTATATAGCCTACAAGCTCGTTCCTTTAAGAATTTAACCAACGACTTTTTCGATGACTATACCCCACGTTTTATTAATAACCAACGCGATATTGTCTTCTCTTCTAACCGACCTCACGATACGCTAAAAACAGACGACCGTTTTTATAATACCAGAAACCAAGAACATTACGACCTATTCGTTTATCATTACGAAAAAAATGATCCGCTATTATTGCGCGTTACTAACACCCCTAATGCCGACGAAACTCACCCATTGCAAGTGGCTCCTCATCAAATAATATACCTCAGTAATTTAAATGGAACCAATAACAGATATATTGCAAAGTTTGATAGCACTATTACTAAAATCGATACCGCTATCCATTATGCATATTTTGCAAAAAATTACCCCCAAACACATTACCCTAACGCTACATTCGAACACGACTATTCGCCCGAAACCAATACTATTGGTAGCGTTAACCTAAATAACGGAGTAGAACGTTTCTATTTTACCACTTTCGAAAATAAAATAATACCAACGTTGCCGTTAACAACACTCAAACAAAATATGTTAGATGATTTGTTGGTGGAAGATAGCATTCAACAAGCCAAAATCCAATCTGGGGATACGGTGCCTGTGGTGAAAAGAAGCTTCCATCAGGTGCGACAAAGCGATATTAAGAAACAAGAACAAAAAATAAAACAGCACTTAAAACAGGCACAAGATTCAACATCGAATACCAATTCACAAAACCAAGAGGAGAAAGAGGCAGAACCATTTACCGAAGATTTTGAGTTCTCTAATTTAGTGCCCCGTAACTACGATGTGCAGTTTAATGTTAACAAATTAGCCACGCAGCTAGATGTTAACTTCCTCAATACCTCGTATCAACAGTTTACAGGTGGCCCTAGTCCCATATATCTCAACATGGGCTTCAACGCCCTTTTTATGGTTGGAATAACCGACTTGTTCGAAAATCACCGTATAACAGGAGGGTTTCGCCCATCGTTAGATTTTACCGGAATGGAGTTCATGCTCAGTTACGAAAATCTTAAAAAACGGTTAGATAAACAGGTGGTGGTTCATCGCCAAACTCTAAAGCAGATATATGGATATAATGTTTATAAACAGAAAATTAATAACCTGTTTTTCAATTTAAGTTATCCATTTAATAAATTTAATGCCATGGGGCTTAATTTTGGGTTGCGCTACGAAACCATGATAGTAGGGGCCATGAGCGAGCCAACATTAGAAGAGCCTGCCACCCATGCCGTTTGGGGCTCGGTGAAATTTTCGTACACTTTCGACTCCT
>CAYJOY010000413.1:0-1615 GCA_964371885.1 uncultured Lentimicrobiaceae bacterium
TATTTTCCGAAACATATTCTACGAGATATTTTACAATTTGAGGATCTTGAATAGAAACCTCTTCGAGTGCCTCTTTTACCTCTTCTGTATCGAAGGTAAAATCGATGGTGTCTGTTTTGTATTTGTATATGAAATAGATTTCGGGGTGTGCCGATGCAGTAAAAACAATAGTGCTTGCCACGTCGCCCAATGGTGGTCGGTCGAGATGCGATAACCCAAAAGTTACCTGTACCGATGTGCCTACACCAAGCTCCGACTCGATGGAGAGCGTGCCTCCGGTAAGTTCAGCATTTTGTTTAAACAGCGACAATCCCATGCCCACTTTGCGCGTGGTGCGCGTGGTGAAAAATGGGTCGAGCACATGTTCTAATGTCTCTTTACTCATCCCTGTCCCGTTGTCAATAATGTTTATAGTTAGCGTGTCGTTACCGATAGATTCCTCAATATGCACCTCAATCTTAGTGGCTTTTGCACGTGTTGAGTTTTGAAGAATATCCATAATATGGAGAGAAAGATCCTTCATGATTTTTTAAAATAAGCTGATATAAAATGTTATACGCAACCGTCAGGTTTTGGAAGCCCCGCTACTCTGCAAGCACCACGCGCTGGTCCTAGAGGGAATAATTCGTAAATGTCTTTCAACTTTAAACCTGTCTCTTTACAAATACTGCGAATCATAGGAGCCATTCCAGTCTCTTCGAAACTTTTTCTAATCACGCGTATCACCGCCCAGTGATTTTCGCTAAGGTTGGTAATGTCGTCTTGTTTCGCAATCTCTATTGCTACTTCATCATTCCAAATGGTTGGGTCTACTAAGAAACCTTCATTGTCAAATTGTAATTCCATTATATTGTTTGTTGTGTTAATAATATTATTTTTATTTATTCTTTTTTCAGTAGAAAAACTTCGAAAGTGGCGAATGCAAAGTATATAAGTATGAACCCGCCAGCAAAGGGCCACTTGTCATCGGGATTTATAAAAATATAAATGAATAGAAAGAGCATGCAGCTCATCATTTTAATAATGCGCGATAGGAGGTATGAGGATATGAATCTTTTGGAGTCTCTTCCCCCCTCTTTTCTCATAATGATGTACATGGTAAGGAGGGAAAGTATGGTAAAGAACAAGACAATGAAAGGGAGGGCTGGAGAGCAATATCCTACAGGTAAAATCCATTGACATAAAATGGTAACAGCTGCAAGAATGATAGAGAATACTAATATACGGAAAGCAAATTTTTTAATAGGAATAGAGGCCATTTTATTTTTTTTGTTGTGTTTTAATAATTAATACGTACATTGCTAAGGCAATGGAAGCGAGTGCTAATATAATGGTAAATGCCGGAGAAGCGTCTAAGGCTTCATCTATTTTTGTCCCTCCAAATGTTCCCAAAAAGATAATGATTCCCATTTGTACCGATAATCCCGCAAACGCAGCGAAACCGCCATATTGCGACCCTTTCTCCTTTTGAGGTTTTCTCATCTTAATTATTTAGAGGACGGGGTGTTGTCTTTGAAGTTTTGCATCTTGCAAGTTCCCTCAAACTTAGCACCTGGCTCAATCGATATTTTGTCTACCAATACATTACCCACCATAACTGCTGTTGACTGTATTT
>CAYJOY010000414.1:0-945 GCA_964371885.1 uncultured Lentimicrobiaceae bacterium
CGCTTCAGCAACAGTAATAGTATCTAAAGCTTTTTCGTTCTCTTTTCTGAAATTGATATACACTTTAGGAACATCGGTAAGAATGTAAAACTCGTCGGCTTTCATTTCAACAGCTGCTAAAGCAGAGGCTAAGTCTTTGTCAATAACAGCTTCCACACCTTTACATCCATTGTCGTTTTTTACCACAGGAATACCGCCGCCGCCGCATGTTACTACTACGTATCCAGAAGTAGCCAAACGTTGCACAACATCAATATTACTAATATGTAAAGGCCTTGGTGAAGCTACCACTTTGCGCCACCCATTTCCTTTAGGATCTTCGGCAAACGATGCCCCCGTTTCTTGAGCGAATGCGTCGGCTTGCTCTTTAGTGTAGTACGGACCTACCGGCTTGGTGGGTTTTTGGAATGCAGCATCATTCTCATCTACAATTACTTGTGTTACTAAAGTAATTACATGTTTTCTAATGCCCTCTTTGTGGAAAATGTTTCTGAAAGCTAGCTCAATAAGGTATCCAATAGAACCTTGTGTTTCTGCAACACATAAATCCATAGGTTGTGCCTCTATGTTGTACATCTTCGAACCAGCATCATGTTGCAACATAACATTGCCTACTTGTGGGCCATTACCATGTCCTATAACAATATCATAATCTTGTTGATATAGTTTATGTAAAGATAAACAGGTGTCGGTTACGTTTTGAATTTGCTCTGCATAAGTCCCTTTTTGTCCACTTCTTAATAAAGCGTTACCGCCAAATGCTACCATTGCTAATTTCTTCATGCTTCTTTTCTTGTTATGAATTAATAATTTAACGTTAATATTAATATATTTTTTTAAGGGGGCGAAAATACACTTTTTTTTAGTAACATTTGTTTAAAAAAAAATGTAAATTTGCCCGCTTATTTCAATTGAGATAGGTGAGATGTAAGTTTTTGATTAACA
>CAYJOY010000414.1:955-1604 GCA_964371885.1 uncultured Lentimicrobiaceae bacterium
ATTTTACGTTGCGTCACAACGGACCAACAGCAAGTGAAACAGCACAAATGTTAAAAACCATAGGGGTAGATTCTATGGAAGAGCTAATTGCTAAAACGGTACCAGCCGCCATTCGCATGGAGAAACTTCCGTTGCCTGAAGGGATGCCAGAAGGTGAATATTTAGCACACATTAAACAGCTGGTTTCGCAAAATAAAATCTATAAATCTTATATAGGAATGGGGTTTTATAATACTTATACTCCAGCAGTTATTATGAGAAATGTGTTTGAGAATGCGGGTTGGTATACCGCCTATACCCCTTATCAAGCGGAGATTTCGCAAGGGCGTTTAGAGGCATTGTTGAACTATCAAACCATGATTTGTGAGCTCACTAAAATGGAACTTGCCAATGCATCTTTGTTAGACGAAGCTTCTGCAGCCGGCGAAATGATGCTCATGTTTTTTAGTGCCCGTTCGCGCGCCGCAGTAAAAAATGGTGCCGTTAAATTCTTTGTATCTGAAGATGTGTTTGTATCTACTTTAGGCGTTTTAGAAACCAACGCAGCCCCACTTGGCATTGAGTTAGTGGTAGGAAAAGCCGACGAAATAGTGTTCGACGCCTCTTTCTTTGGTGCTATGGTGCAGTATCCGAACCAACATGGTGCTAT
>CAYJOY010000415.1:0-1594 GCA_964371885.1 uncultured Lentimicrobiaceae bacterium
TTTAACTCCTGGAGAAAATTACGAATTTAGAATTGTTGTAACGCTACAAGATAACGAAAATCCAATATATGGTGAGGTGAAATCTTTCTAGTAACGCACAATCGCTATAAGCTAAAAGGGATATGTTCGAAAGCATATCCCTTTTTTAATGCCCCGTACACGCACTTATACCGAGAGCGAAATCTTAACTCGCCGCTGTAAGCATGCTGCACGCAGCTATCGGATGGTAAACAAAAACGAAAATAGGAGAAAACAACCGATTGCGTTTTCTCCTACCCTATTGTAAACGTATATGAGCTTTTACTATGGCTTCTTCGCCTTTCTTTGCTCCATTGCCTCCTTCTTCATCGCTTCATATTTTACATGCTGCTCTTCCGTTAGCAACGCTTTTATTTCGCTATCTTTCGATTGTAACTGTGTTTTTTTTGCAGCAGCTGCCTCTTTACTTTGTGCTCTAGCTGGCTGCATACTCTGCGCATACCTTAGGTTAATTTCGTGAATTTTCGTCTTTTGCTCCTCCGTTAAAGAGAGCTCAACTGCCATCTTTTCTGTTGCTTCTGCTGCCCTTTGCTCAGGCGAAAGCCTCTGTGGAGATTGCGCTATTGCAATTGTGGTTGTTAGTAAAAATGCCATCATAAATAGCACCATTTTCGTTTTTAAGATTTTCATATTCTTATAATTTAATAAATAATAAAGAAACAATAAAAGAACAATGTCCCGTTTCCACATTATTTAGAAATAGAAATAGACGAAAGGTTAAAAAATAGATTGCGTTTTTTTGGATGCTTATTTAGAGTATATTTGCCACTTAGGTAGTAATATCCTTTAACGATAAAATTATTAAATAACAACCCATAAAAATTTCCACAATGAAAAAACTATCCCTTTGTATTTCAGTATTTTTAATTACAATTTTTTGCGTTCCTTTTCAACATGAGGCGCAAGCGCATTGCGAAATTCCATGCGGCATTTACGGCGATTCGTTACAAATAGCGTTAATGTATGAACATATTGCCACCATAGAACGCTCTGTAACCATGATAGAAACCCTTTCTAATAAGGAAGAGGTAGATTATAACCAAATAGTACGTTGGGTGATGAATAAAGAGGAACATGCCAATAAATTACAAGAAATAGCGTCGCAATATTTTATGCATCAACGCATTAAAATAACAAGCCCCGACGATACAGAAGCTTATGCCCATTATATTAAACTGTTAACACTCATGCACAAAATTCAAGTGTTAGCCATGAAAACAAAACAAGGCACAGACGCAACGTTGATTGAGCAACTCCGCCAAACATTGCATCAATTTGAACATGCTTATTTTGATAAAAAATAACGATTAGCCACGCATATTTACCGACACTGAATCCATTTTTCCCCCTAACGGAGGATTTAACTTATGTACCGTTACCTCAACCTCATCTACTAAAGGGTACTTCTCCTTTATGACGCTAACAATGGTGCAACATACCGTTTCAAGTAAGTTAACTGGCGTTGCCATTATTAATTTAATATCTTGATAAACATCTAAATAGCTAACTGTTTTTTCTATATTATCGTCAATAGCATAGAAATTAACAGGGGTAT
>CAYJOY010000416.1:0-1584 GCA_964371885.1 uncultured Lentimicrobiaceae bacterium
TTTCCCCATTTTTATCATCACATAGCAGGCTATGCTCTTCAAAAAATGAGAAAAACCTACTCAATATCTCATCTCAAATATTCGCAAAGCAATTTTTAGAAGTCCCTTAAAAAGTGATTTCTCGTATTTTTTGTGTTTTTGTCGATTCTAATCATAAAAACGCATTGAAAATCACTTCGAAAAAAAGTTTTCGAAAAAGGATATTTGTATTATTTTTTTTCGTATTTTCGCGGCTTGAAAATTATAAACCAAAAAAATTATTATTAATGTACGCAATCGTAGAAATAGCAGGGCAACAATTTAAGATTGAAAAAGAGGCTAAACTCTTTGTTCATCGCCTTAAAGCTGAAGAAGGTTCGCAAGTTACGTTCGACAACGTAATGTTAATCGACGAGAATGGTTCTGTAAAAGTAGGAGCTCCCACCGTAACAGGTGCATCAGTAACTGCTACCGTTCTTTATCATTTAAAAGGCGAAAAAGTTCTTGTTTTTAAGAAAAAAAGAAGAAAAGGGTATCAAAAAATGAATGGACACCGTCAATATTTGACTTCCATTAAAATTGATGCTATTAATGTTTAATTAGAGTTTAATCAAGAAAAATAAAAGATTATGGCACATAAGAAAGGAGTCGGTAGTTCGCAGAATGGTCGTGAATCCGAAAGTAAACGTTTAGGAGTTAAAATTTATGGTGGACAAGTAGCAAAAGCTGGTAACATCATTATCCGTCAAAGAGGTACGCTTCATAACCCAGGGCTTAACGTAGGCATGGGTAAAGATCACACTTTATTTTCTCTAGTAGATGGTATCGTGGTATTTAGAAAGAAAGCAAAAGGTAAATCTTACGTATCTGTTATTCAAGCAGAAGCATAGTTAACCTTAACCAATAATTATAAAAGGTGTTCTCTAGAAAGGGAGCACCTTTTTTTAATATCCCAATAGTTTCTGGGTTAGTATCATTTACATCTTAGAATATAGAAAAGTGTGCATAAAATTTAATAATTTATGCACACTTTCGCATTTTATTCATAAAATATTTCTATTTTCGCGAATGCAAATTAAAGCAAGAGAATATGTATCAAAATATATTAGATAGTGTAGATTTCCTAAAACAGAAAGTAACCCTTCGACCTAAAATTGCCATAACATTAGGCTCGGGTTTGGGCTCTTTAATAAAAGAATTAAAGGTAGAAATAGAAATACCGTATGCAGAAATTCCCCATTTCCCTGTATCGACGGTAAAAGGGCATAAAGGGGCACTCCTTTTCGGTACCATAAACCATGTGGAAGTGGCAGTATTTGCGGGTCGTTTTCACTATTACGAAGGCTATTCAATGCAGCAAATAGCCATTCCTATTCGGGTTATGAAGCTATTTGGGATAGAAAAGTGGGTGCAATAGAATGCGGCAGGCGGCGTTAACCCCACTTTTAAAGTGGGCGATGTTATGGTTATAAACGACCATATAAACCTTTTGGCAAACAATCCGTTAATAGGAAATAACGACGACCAATTCGGGCCTAGATTCCCCGACATGAGTGAGGCATACAACAGGCAAATGATACAGACAGCCTTTGAATGTGCCCAAAA
>CAYJOY010000417.1:0-1582 GCA_964371885.1 uncultured Lentimicrobiaceae bacterium
GATGGTGGAGAAATCTAAAGTTAATAGTTTGTAATAGAGAGTTTTTCGTATTTTTTTACAGTATGGGCTCTTATATACCCTAGGCAATACATAGCCATATATCGAAACAGATTGGTAAGTAGCGAGAGTGCGACCATGGTAAGGGCAATGAAGATAAGTGCCACTAGTTCTCCACTATTTTCAATAAATTGAGCGAGGTAATAATAAAATAGATCTATAATTGCGGTTGTGCTAAGTTGTATTTGAGGCGCTGTAGATGCGATTTGAATCTGTCCAAACAACACTTGCAAGAAAGGGGCAATGAGGGTAAGCGATGCAACCGAGAAAATGGCGTACAAAATATTGCATAGCAACGCCACCACCACTCTGCCTTTGTAGGGGAGCAGATACGCAATAATTTGAGGTATCATTTTCATACTTTACAAATGATTAGCCGCTTGCTTTAA
This sequence comes from uncultured Lentimicrobiaceae bacterium, assembly GCA_964371885.1. GTDB lineage: Bacteria > Bacteroidota > Bacteroidia > Bacteroidales > WCHB1-69 > CAYJOY01. The sequence continues at coordinate 447 of CAYJOY010000417.1, forward strand.
GTTTTGTAGAAATAATAAAAAAAGTGATGACTATTTAGAAAATATATCTCTGAGAGTGTTTTCTAACTCTCTGCCTCTAAGGTTGATAGCGATAATTTTTCCATCTTTATCAATAAGGAATGTGCTAGGAATAGAGCGCACTTTATATGGTTTAGCCCCTTCTGCCTGCCATCCTTTTAGATCGCTAGTGTGGTTTTCCCATACTAAACCATCTTTTTTAATAGCATCTACCCAATTTTGTTTAGTTCTATCTAAAGAGTAGCTGTAAATGTCAAATCCTTGATCTTTATATTGGTGATATAGTTTTACCACATGAGGATTCTCTCTACGGCATGGTCCGCACCACGAAGCCCAAAAATCGAGAAGTACCACCTTGCCTCTTAGGTCGGAGAGTTTCATTATTTTTCCATCTGGATTAGGGAACGCTAAATCTGGCGCCATGCTACCTACCGTAATAGGCACTGCTGCTAACGCTTCGGCACGCTCCTTCACCAACGGGTGGGTTGGGTACTTGGCTTTTAATGCATTGGTAACAGTAGCGTGTAATTCGCCGTGTTGTTCTTTAGGGTATAAGTCTAAAAACATTAAACATGCTAAACTTTCTTTATTTGCTAATAAGTTGGTTTGCATTTGGTTAGAAATAGGTTGTGTTTCTGTATTAAATAGTTGTTGGTAGTATGTGGTACGTTGCTGAATCATTTGTTTGGCTAAATTAGGAAGCCCTGCACCGCGCATTTGTACCAATGGTACTTTAGTGTTAAACTCGGCGGCTGCCGACGCTAAATTTTTCAATTTAGAAATTTCAGAATGTATTTTTGTAGCGAAGGCTTTGAGTGTTTTCTTATTCATTAAATTGTTGAATACTAAACTGTCGCGCTCTGCTACTAACATTTTTACAGTAGGCAAAATGGGAGCAATATTAGTAGCGGCAATCTCGTTTTTCTCATTATTTCCTTTTACATAAGCTAGTAAAACGGTTTGGAAATTTTTCTCAGCTAAAGGGTTAGGAGTGCCAAAATCGTAATAATTTGTTACATTCTTTTGGTAATTTTCGAATGGACGGTAGTTGTTTTCTATTTGTTTTAGTAATGCTATGTTTTCATTTACAAAAGTTTCGTACTCCTTTGTTGCTAATT
>CAYJOY010000418.1:0-1577 GCA_964371885.1 uncultured Lentimicrobiaceae bacterium
AATCCGCTGCCAAATTCTACTTCTAATGTCTTGCCAAGGTTTTTAAGCAATTGTGTGCCATACTCTGCTCGCTCTTTGCCGTTTTGTTCTTCTACTACAATGCGTTCGCCAAGATAGGCAAGTTATCAAAGAAAATGCAAAAAGGATATTTTTTTATCTAGAAAAATGACGTCTTGTTAAAGTTTTCATTATCTTCGCATTTGTAAATGAAATTAAGTGAAAATAGAATATTTTTGCAATTCTTCCGTTCTACTTTCGCTAAACTAATATCTTAAATATGAAAATTTCTAGTCAATTTTACCATTTTAATTTCAATGTTGTAGATCTTGAAAAGAGTATTGCTTTTTACGACAAGGCATTGGGGCTAATTGAAGACAAAAGGATTGAGGCAGAGGACGGATCCTATATTATTGTGTATCTTACCGATAAAAGTACCTCTTTCTATTTGGAACTTACCTGGATTCGCGACCACCCTCAACCTTATAACCTAGGGGAGCTGGAATACCACCTTTGCCTGCGGGTGAATAACGATTATGAGGAGACGCGCGCTTTCCATAAAGAGATGGGGTGCGTGTGCTACGAAAACCACGATATGGGGCTCTATTTTATTCAAGACCCCGACGGCTACTGGGTAGAGATACTGCCTGCTAACCATAACCATAAAGAGAAATAAGGGAAATACCTTGTAAATACGAATTATTCATCTAAAAATAAAAATATTATGAGCAAAAAAATTGCAGTACTCATTTCTGGATGCGGCGTTTACGATGGTGCCGAGATTGGCGAAGTGATGATGTCGCTATTGGCCATTAGTGCTAGTTATAACACCTACACCGTATTTGCCCCCGATATGGAGCAGATGCACGTAATTAACCATTGCAAAGAGGAAGCTACCGAAGAGCGTCGCAACGTAATGGTAGAGGCTGCCCGTTTAGCACGTGGCAAGGTAACCCCAATATCTGAATACAATGCCGAAGATTTTGATGCACTGATGATGCCCGGCGGATTTGGTGCTGCCAAAAATTTGAGCACATTCGCAACGCAAGGTCCTAACATGGAGGTGCTTCCCGATGTAGTAAAGGCAGTAACAACCACCCACCAATTGGGAAAACCGGTAATAGCACTCTGTATCTCGCCCGTTATCTTAGCGAAGGTAATACCAGGCGCCGAAGTAACTATTGGCACCGACGAAGGTACCGCACAAGCCATTGAGACTATGGGGGGTAAACATGTGAAAGTAGATCACCCATCGCAATACCACCACGATGCCACGCGCAACCTTTACACCGCCCCTTGCTATATGCTAGGTGAGGTGGAACTGAGAGATGTGTATGCTGCTTGTCAGTCTATTATGAATGAAATAAGTAAGTAATTCACAAAATATGAGGGGAGGCGTTGGTCTCCCTTTTTTGTACAAATTAGTCGCTATGGAAAATATTATTACCCACATTAACGATTTTCTTTGGAGTTATATCCTAATAATAGCACTGTTAGGTTGCGGCCTCTATTTTACGTTCCGCACTAAGTTTATTCAGTTTAGGATGTTGAGAGAGATGGTGCGCGCCATAGGGAAATCG
>CAYJOY010000419.1:0-1568 GCA_964371885.1 uncultured Lentimicrobiaceae bacterium
CCTATAATATTAATGCTTTTAATCTTTACCTTTTTTCCTTTGTTAACATTAAAGATAAGAGATACCCCTTTTTTTATCTTTTCGTCGAGCCGCTCTTCTATGCTCACTTCACAATTAAAGAATCCTTTTTCAATATAATATTGTTTAATCATATTGATGCAAGTAACTTTCATATTGTCGTTTACAATATTTCCTTGCGAAATTTTTATTTTCTCGCGAATGTCGGTATCTTCATTTTTTTTAGTCCCTTTAAAACCAAAAGTAACCAAACGATTTCTCTCTTCGAGGTGTACATTTAAGAATACGAGATTTCCAGTAATACGAGATATGGAGATGTCGATATTTTCGTAAAGCCCAGTATTCCAAAGTCTTTTAATAGATTTCGTAATTTCTTCGCCGGGAAGTAATATTTCATCTCCTAGTTTAAAAGAGAGTAGGCGTTGGTCTACATCTACCCCTCCCGATGAGGTGATACCCCCAATTTCGTACAATTTAGGGTCAGAATAGTCAATAAATGTACGGGGAACATCCTTAGGGATGGTGTCTATTACTTGTGCAAAAACGCTTGCGCAACAAGCTGTTAGCAATAGAAAAAGTGTTAATAATATCTTTGTTTTTCGAAACATTCTCGATTTTAAAATAGGCGCGAAGATACAAAAAATATTAACAACTCATATAATGGGAGATCTAATAATTCCCCATCGATTTTATAACAATAATTAATATGGGCAAAAAATCTCTGTTTTACCCATCTTTTAGCGATATATTGGCATCTTTTTCCCATTTTTATCATCACATAGCACGCTATGCTCTTCAAAAAATGAGAAAAACCTACTCAATATCTCATCTCAAATCTGGGCAAAGCAATTTTTAGAAGTCCCTATAAGATTCAGAATATTGAGATTTTGTCTCTTTTTATTCAGAGTTTTTATCTTGATTTTTACGTTATAATGTTTTCGAGAGCTCTATTGCTTGTACGGGGCAAGCGAGTCGGCAGCTACCGCAATCGTCGCACCGTTCAGGGTTTACGTGATACTGCTTTTCGCCTTCGTATATTGCTTTAAATGAGCACACCGTTATGCAAGTACCGCAAGCAATACATTGCTCTGTAATGGTTACACCTGCGGGGTTAACGGTGGCACCTCCAAAGGCAAAGCGCTGGCGTAGCAGTTTATGATCGCGATGCAACATCTCGAAGTCGAAGTCGTATATTTCCCCTTTTGCTTTGTAAATCATAAAGTTGCCGTTTGCCATGGCGGGGTACGATGTAATATCGCGGGCGGCTACTTCTAACATTTTGTTGGTTTTGGCTTTCTCTATAATCTCCTCGGCTGGAACAAACCTCACTTCGCCCACTAGGCGAAAGGTGTAGCCAGGCGCAAATTCGGGCACTGCACCCACCTCCTCATGGTTGAGTATCCCTTTCCCATAATGACCACAAACGGTTACTTTCGAATTCTCGAGAAGCTGCCGCCCGTAGGGTTTTGTCCCCATAGTTCGTAAGTAAATACCGGTTTCGTCGTAGCCATTAAAATGGGCTATTCGTGAATGTATTTCATTTTGATGTA
>CAYJOY010000420.1:0-1553 GCA_964371885.1 uncultured Lentimicrobiaceae bacterium
TAGTAATGCTCTCATTCTCGGCAATGACTACCCTGTCGAAGGCTCCTCTTAAACTTGGGTTATGGAGCGGACTTACCTTCGGGCTGTTTGGACTTATAGTGGCCATATACACACTCGTTCAATGGTTCATAGGCTCTCCTATTTCTGGTTATACCACCATTGTGATTACTATTAGTGCCATGTTTTGTATAAATTTCATTGTGTTGGGCATTATGGGAGAATACATTGCAACACTGTTCGATGAAACAAAAAAACGGCCAAACTATATAGTTATGGACTTAATAGAAAACCCTAAAATAGAGAATTCATGACCACGAAACACGAGAATTATACAATTTGGGGGAGCATCGCATTTTTGCTACTTCTCACCATATCGCCACTCCTAAAACTATTTACTGTTACTGCCGACGATTTCGAGTATTTTCTCTCGTCTGATCCCGCGTTATGGATGGAGCATGCCAAAATATATGCAGAAGGAACAGGGCGCTTCTATTTCTTACTAGTGAAATGGATTTATGAGGTTCCCTATTTATTCGACTCTGTATTCTACTACTATTCGTGTGCTATCATTCCCATTATCACTTGTTTTATCCTACTTTTCATATTCGTTTACCGAATAACAGGGAGCAATAGTACCACGCAAATTTTCGCCCTCGTAACTACTGCCATTTGGGGCATTTATGGCGAATACTCCGTTTTTAATGCGTACCCTCTATACTTCTCTCTATCAATAAATTTACTACTTATTGCCTTTCTATTTTTAGTAAATTATTACAAAAAACAGCAAAAATATTGGCTCTACTTATCAGCATTATTCATGCTTATTGCCAATATTTTCTACGAAACATACCTCATATATTACATTGGCATACTTGCCATTATTATATATTTCTATCACAAAAAGATGCAATTAAAAAATTGGAAAGGGATTTTACGCGACACACTTCCTTTTGTAATTGCTGGGTTAACCTATCTCACTACCTATTTTATATATTACTCTTTACACACCTCCACGTATGGTGGCAACATGGTAATGCAAGAATTTTCGCTCTCCAAGATCGCATCAACATTCTCTCGCCTATTTACCAACTCATTACCGCTCAGCACTTATGGACTTTACCCCGATTTAATTAACCAACACACTACGCTATCTAACTATAGTTCATCCTACTTTCTCAATTGTTTCTTCAGTATCGGACCTCTGTGTTATGTAAAAGCTATTGCCATCTACATCCTCTGGATTCGCATTTTCCGACGCCTTAAATCGAATAGAAACTACTCCCTTTTCACAGGTATGATACTCGTTTCGCTACTTTTCATAGCCCTACCTCACATCCCTATATCCATCACCGAAAAATACAATTATTACCAGCTTAGCACTTACTTATCGACTTCGCTTGCCTTTTTTGGCCTAATATTTTTCGTTACAACTGCAGCTATTTTCCTTGTCAATTTATTTAAAAAACAGCTATATAGAAAAATGGTTATGTACGGCTTTGGGGCATTAATATTTACCATAGCACTTTATACGCAGTCTATGACCTACCATATTG
>CAYJOY010000421.1:0-1518 GCA_964371885.1 uncultured Lentimicrobiaceae bacterium
GTATCTTCGCCAAATAATTTAACTAACGCAATACTTATGAAAAACGTTCCCAAATTTTTTAACAACGCTGGACCCATTAAGTCCTATTTACACTATAACATAGACCCTTTACATCGATTTGATTTGGAGGAGATTTTGAATTACATTGATCAAGAAAAGTACTTCATCCTCCATGCGCCACGCCAAACGGGCAAAACCTCGTCGTTATTAGCACTACGCGACTACATTAATGCCGCAGGCGACTATTATGCACTCTATATTAATGTGGAGGCGGGGCAATCGAAACGGGATAATGAGATTGAGGTGGTGAAGGGGGTGCTTTCTGCTATAGAACGCGAAGCATCTAATCTTTTTAATGACCCTAGAATTGAAGAGATGTACCTGAAGCATCTTCAAACAGGAAATTTCTCGGAAGCCATCACTAAAATGTTAAGCGATTTGAGCATTCTTTTTGAAAAGTCTTTAGTCCTATTTATCGATGAGATTGACGCTCTTGTTGGTGATTCGTTAGTATCGGTGTTGCGCCAAATTAGGGCGGGCTACGCGGGGCGGCCTAAAACCTTCCCCCAAACTATTATCCTTTGTGGGGTACGCGATGTGCGTGATTACAAGATTACACTCTCCAATAAAGAGGTGATAACGGGGGGAAGTGCCTTTAATATCAAGGCCGAATCGTTGAGACTTGGTAATTTCTCGAAAGAGGAAATACGTACATTATATGAGCTTCACACTACAGAAACGGGTCAAAAATTTGAGGAAGAGTGCTTCCCACTCGTATGGAACTACACGAACGGACAACCATGGTTAGTAAATGCATTAGCCAATGAAGTAACTTTTAGAATGCGTAAAAATCGCGATCGCTCTATTACCATAACGCCCGAAATGATCCGCGAAGCGAAGGAAAACATTGTGCAGCGTCGCGAAACACATATCGACTCATTAATTGACAAACTGAAAGAGGAGCGGGTGGCAAGAGTTATTGCCCCCATATTGGCTTGTAAACCCCTCGACGAGTTTCAAGCCACCAACGACGATATTGAATATGTTATAGACTTAGGGTTAGTAGTGCGCGACAAGCCCCTAAGGATTGCCAACGAAATTTACCAGGAAGTAATTCCACGAGAATTAACCTGGGGAAAACAACAAGTGTTATTAGACCAGCCCATTTGGTATATGAATAACGACAATTCGTTGAACATGGATAAATTGCTCAAAAACTTCCAACAATTTTACCGTGAAAACTCAGGTTGGTGGGACAAACAATTCAGATATTTGGAATCGGGTCCGCAACTGCTCATGCAAGCCTTCCTACAGCGCATTGTAAATGGCGGAGGCTTTATCCAAAGAGAATACGCTTTAGGAAGTGGAAGAACCGATCTCTTAATAATGAAGCCCCTTACCGAAGGGTATGGCGGCCCTGAACAACGGGTGGTACTCGAACTTAAAGTGCGCCGAAATGAGAACTTAGAAGCACTTATCAACAAAGGATTAGAACAAACCTATCAATACATGGACCAA